>JBKJQK010000135.1:0-7707 GCA_046594095.1 Anaerolineae bacterium
AACTGGTTGTAATGCCAGAGCAAGAGCCAGGCAACGTTGGCGACGCAACTGATCAAAAATAGCGGAGTGATGGCGGCGATGCGGGCGCTGTCCTTCTGGGCGGGAAGCGCCTGATACACGGCAAAGGCGACGAAACCAAGGTAGATCAAGCCCCAGATCGAGAAGACATAGCCGGCGGGAACGAAGAAGACCTTGAACAGGTCTGAGATCTGGCCCGTGTTCTGACCATTGAAGGGGATGATGTTGGCGAGCGAGTTCATCGCGATCGTAAAGACGACGGCGAGGATGTTCAGCGAGCGGCGCAGATTGAAACTCATGATGAAGGTTACCTCGTTGATTGGGCCGCGCATTGAGCGCGGCTGTTGCTTCATTGTAGGCGCTCGGCCGCCAGCGCGGTCGGGCACTCGGCCCGTCTAATCGAGTTATCAGCGCAACGCGGAATCCGCTCGGCCCAACGAAGGCGCTAACGCGTCCCACACGGGGGCTGGCCTGTGCGGGCAAGCGCAAACACGGCCAGGCCCTCCGACGCGCAGGTGGTTTGAGCGCGCCGCAGCGTGACGCCTCCAGCTGCGGCGAGCGCCTGGCTGGCGCAAGACGGTCGCCGGCCGCATTGTTGGGCAGCGCGCAAAATCCGGCGACGGCACCGAAGTTGAATGGCACAATAAGGGAATGGCGCAATGGTTGCGGATTGTTTTTGGACGGGCCTGGCGCCAAACGTGATCGCGCCAGTGGGAGACAAGGCGGGAAATCATCCACTCATCCAACGGTCCGAGCGCCTTGTCGGCCACAATGAGCAGCCTGTTGAACGGCCCTAGCACCTCGTCCTGGACTTCATCGATTGTGGTGCCGATCACGGCATTGACATTGGAAAAATCGATAAAGCGGCATAACCGCGCGGATTCGTCCATATCCGCCCAATCATCCTGAAGAAGTTCGCGCACGGCAAGCGCTAGATCATAGTTGATGTGAGCATTGACGCCGAGCAGCAGGTCGCGGGTGATCCAGGTCGCCGGCGAGCGGGCCGCTTCAAACGCGATCCCCCATGCCGCAGGCGCCCCGGACCGCTGCCGTTCCCAGTCTTCGAGCGCGCTGAAATAGTGGCCGGCAAAAACCCGCAAAAGCATTCGCACCCAGGCGTCATCCAGGAACTTGCCGGCGCCAAACGCGCCGAGCATGTTTGCCGTCATCCGGCTGTAGCAATCCAGGAAGATCGCGCGCCGGTCGTCCGCGGCGTGCCATGAGCTTACCTGCGCGCGCATGCGCTCAAGGATGGTATCGAACTGCGTCTCGGTCAGCGCTCTCATGATGCGCACTAGTCTACGCGAACACGCGGTTGCCTATGGCGCCGCTTGACCGTCGGATTTGGCGAAGAATTCGGCCTGCAGACGCGGACCTTCGATGTCGGCCTTGATCCGTCGGATCGCCGCGGCCAGCGCCCTGCCCCGAGCCGCCAGAAGGCGCTCACCCTTTTCGGCCGTGGCCGGAATTCCATCCCCGCGGTAATGGGTCGGGTGATCGGCGTACCACCAGATTGCGGTCTCGATCCCGCTCTCTCGAAGCGTCTTCATCCGTTCGAGCGGATTACCCTCGCCGTCTCCCTTGAGCTGATCGGCGTGGACGAGGTCGGGGCGGATGGCCATGATCATGCTGGTCTCCGACTCGCCGGCGTGCCCGTCGACGGCGCTTTCCCACTGCGAGTCGATCGTCTTGTCCTCGGGGAGCAGCCTGGGCTCGGCGATATAGACGATGTAGTCGCGCTTGCCGGCAAGCTGGATTTGCGAGAAGTAACGCATGAGCGAGCCGTTGCCGCCATGGGCGTTGACGATGACGATCTTGTTCAGCCCGTTCCGGGCGATCTCACGGCAGGCGTTGTCGAGCAGGGCCAGCATGACGTCGGGGTCGACGGCGATCGTCCCCGGCAGATGGCGCGCCTCAAGGATCTGATTGAAGATCATGTTCGGAAACACGATCGCGGGCTCGAGCGCGGCGGCCCGCCGGCACATCTCGCGACCGATCAACATGTCGGTGCTGACCGGCAGATGGTGGGCATGCCGCTCGATCACGGAAAGCGGCAGCAGGCACACCCGCCCAACGTCCGGAACCGCTTTTTCGAATTCGTCACCGGTGAGTTCTTCCCAAAACATGTGTATTGCTCCGGCGCGCGGCCTGTCGGTCACGCGCCAATCCGGCCCAAGGCCGTGTAGATGGCATTCGCCCCGAAGGCGATCGCCGCCGCGGGAATGCGCTCGTTGGCGGCATGGATCGAAGTCGAGAAGGCAAAGTCGTCGGGCAGCGGCATGGGCAAATAGCCGTAGGTCTGGATGCCCAATTTCGCAAAGAACCGCCCATCGGTGACACCGCTCAACAGCAGCGGAACCGGCGTGCCTGTGGGATCAGCCTCGCGCAAGATGGCGCCCAGGGTGTCGAATAGGCCCATGTCGATGTGGGCCGGACCCGGCTCATAGCGCAAGATCTCCAACGCGACGTCGGGCCCAACGATCACCTGCAACTCGCGAACCATGTCGTCGGGGGTCTGGCCGGGCAGCAGGCGCCCGTCCAGGTCCACCGAGACCTGGCTGGGGATGACATTTATCTTGTCGCTGGCCCGCAGGATCGTGGGGCTGACCGTATTGCGGACCAGCGGGCCGAAGACGCGCCCCTGCTCGCCCATCGCCCCCAACACGGTATCCGTCATGGCCGGGGTGAGGAGTTGGCGCAACAACACGCCCTTCGCCCCGCCGATCCGGGCGGCCATCGCCTCAATCATGGCCCGGGCCGGAGGCGTGACGTGGACGGGCGTTCGATCCTGATCGAGCCGGCGGAGTAAGCGCGAGAGGCGGGCCATCGCCCCGCCGCGGACCGGCATCGAGCCATGCCCGCCCTCCCCGCGCACGGTCGCCCGCATCCAGCACATCTGCTTCTCGGCGATCATGATCGGGAAGAGCTTTTGCCCGCCGACCCGCGTCGAGAAGGCGCCAAACTCGCCAATGGCGTATTTGACGCCAGAGAACAGATCGGCATGCTGGTCGACCAGAAAGCCCGCGCCGAACTGGCCGCCGGCCTCTTCGTCACTGACCACGGTCAGGATAACGTCGCCGGGCAGCGACGCGCCCTCGATTTTGGCTCGCAGGAAGGCAGCCACCATCATGGCCACGCCGCCCTTCATGTCGAGGGCGCCTCGACCCCAGATCATGCCGTCGATGAGCTCGCCGCCAAAGGGGGGGTGCTGCCATTCCTGGTTGGCGGTGGTGACGACATCGACGTGGCCGTAGAGCAACAGCGGCGGGGCCCGCCCGCGCCCAGGCAGCCGGGCGATCAGGTTGGGCCGCTCGGGCGCGCGGGCAAATAGCTGGGTCGGGATGCCAGCCTCGCGCAGCAGGCCATCGATATAGCCGATGCAGGCGGCTTCATTGCCGGGCGGGTTTGTGGTGTCGAACTGGATCAGGCGCTGGAGCAGTTCCGCGGGCCGGGTGTAAATGTCGGCTGGGCTCATGGCAGGGATGATAGCTGAGCGCGCTAGCCCAGCGCCGCAAGAACCACCCCGGCGATCATCAGCCAGCCAAAGCGGGAATGCAGGCTCGATGAGCCGCGGACCAGGCTATTGAGCAGGCGCGGGTCTTCGGTCGAGGTGCCGCGGCGGACCAGGCGCCAGGCCTGGGGGGCGGCCAGCAGAGCCAGCAGCGCGGGCACGGGCGCCATCCGAAAAAGCACAAGCAAAACGAGGGTGACAAATCCGCCGCCGATCAGGACGGCATACTCGATCTTGCTCCCCCGCCGGCCCAACAGGTTGGACAGGGTGCGTTTGCCCTTGGCCCGATCCAGATCATGGTCGCGCATGTTGTTGGCGTGCAGGATCGAGGCCACGATCAGTCCGATCGGCACCGCCAGCAACACAACCCTAATCGGAACATCCTGGGCGAGCATGAAGTAGCTGCCAACGACCATGATCGGGCCCATGAAGACGAAGACGATCACCTCGCCCAGCCCGATGTAGGCGAAGGCGGCCGGCCCGGCGGTGTAGAAATACCCGGCCAGGATGCTCAGAATCCCGATGACGAGGATAAACAGCCCGCCCCGGGCCGCGACCAGATACAGCCCGATCCCGCCGCCCAAAACAAAGCACACCAACCCGCCGGCCAGAATCTGGCGGGGTGTCAGAAAGCCTTCTTTGAGCGGGCGATTCGGGCCGAGGGACTCGGCGGTGTCGGTGCCCTTGCGCCAGTCGTAGTAGTCGTTCACCAGGTTGGTCCCAGCGTGGATGGCCACCGAGCCGGCCAGCACGAGCCCGAAGAGGACGAGGTTGAACTTGCCATCCCAGGCGGCCAACGCGGCGCCGAGCACGACCGGGGTGATGCTGGCTGTAAACGAGAAGGGCCGGGTCGCCATCCACCACACCCGGATGAAGTGCCGGATGCGCGGCTCGGCGGCGGCCGGAGCCGCGGCGCGAATGGGCTTCTCGGCCGCCCGCCACGGGATGGCCTGGCGCTCGAGTTCGGCCATCAGCTCGTTGCTCCCCCACCCCAGCACGGCCACCACAATCAACGTCGCGAAGATGGTCGGCACGTCGTAGATCTGATAGCTCTGCCAGATCAGCGCGCCCAGCCCGCCCTGCGGGATGAGCAGCTCAGTGCCCACGATGACGGTCAGGGCAAAGCCCAGAGCCAGGTTCAGACCGGTCAGGATGCTGGGCAGCGCGCCGGGAAGCGCAACGGTCCAGATCAAGTCCCAGCCGCGCGCCCCGTTGTTGCGGGCGATATCGAAATACTTTTGGTCGACCTGGGTGACGCCTGCCACGGTGTTCAGGGCGACAAGGAAGAAGACCGAGATCACGCCGACGGCGACCTTGGCCGTTTCGCCAATCCCAAAGATGAGGATCACCATCGGGACCAGGGCGATCTTGGGAACGGGGTAAAGGGCGCTGATCAGGGGGGTGAAGAACATCCGGATCGGGCGGTTGACGCCCATCGCCACGCCCAGCAGCACGGCCGGCACGGAAGCGAGCGTGAAGCCGAGCAGCACCCGGCGCAGGGTCAGGGCCGTCTCCTTCCACATCACGCCGTTGTTGATGAGCTCGATCAGCCGGCCGGCGATCTCGGTCGGCGGAGCAAAGAAGCGCGCATCAAGGATGCCGGCGCGGACCAGCGCCTCCCAGACAATGAGGACGATGATGGGGGAGAGGAGTTGGAGGGCACGGTCTTTCATGGCGTTTGACCGCTGACGGCGGACCGCTGACGGCGAACCGCAATCCGGGCTATGTGGCATCCCTCGCTGGCCCCCAACCCCAAGGTGCCGTCATCCCCGCGAAAGCGGGGATCCACGAGATGGCCCGGCCCGAGACTATGGGCTGAAATCAGAATTGCCCCGGCATTACTTGTGGATCCCCGCTTTCGCGGGGATGACGTTCCGTAGGGAGGCAGTGGTCCGTTGTCCGCGGTTCGCGGTCTGCCCGAGCTCATCGCCGTACCTCGCTTTTCAGGATGTCCCAGATGCTGGCGCCCAACGCGCCAAAGGCTGGGTCGCGCTTGAGGGCATACACCTCGCGCGGGCGGGCGAACGGCACCCGAATCTCCGCTTTGATCAGTCCCGGGGCCGCGCCCATCACCAGGACCCGGTCGCCCAGGATAAGCGCTTCATCGATCGAGTGGGTGACAAATAAGACCGTTTTGCGCTCGCCGCCCGGGTCGCCCTCCCATATCCGCAGTAATTCGTTTTGCAGCAGGATCCGGTTCTGCTCGTCGAGCGCGCCAAAAGGCTCGTCCATCAATAGCGTATTGGCGTCGGTGGCAAGCGCGCGGGCAATGGCGACCCGCTGCTTCATCCCGCCCGAGAGCTGATAGGGATACGCCTCCGCGAAGGGGGTCAGCCCGACCAGGGCCAGCATTTTTGCGACCGCACTGTCACGCTGGCGATCGGGTTCGCCCCGAATGCGCAGGCCGTAGCCGACGTTCTCGTTGACGGTCATCCACGGAAAGGTCGAATCGCCTTGAAAGACGAGCGACGGGGTAACCTCCGGCGCGGGCGTCACCTCGGAAATGCCGGAGGTGGGCGCCTCCAGTCCCGCGATCAGGCGCAACAGGGTGCTTTTCCCGCATCCGCTCGGCCCGACGACGCACACAAACTCGCCATCGGCAATGGCAAGGTCGAGCGGGCCCAGCGCGGCGATGGTGCCGCCATTGGGTCCGGCGAAGGTCTTGCTGAGGGAACGGATATGAATCATGGATACGCGGCCGCGCGCGGCCAACCCGAACACGGATTATCCCGGAAGCGCACGGACCGTCACGGCGGGATCATTCCCGGGTTGAATCCGTGCGCATCCGTATCCGTGTTCCATCAAATCGGAGACCGACCAAGCCCGGACCGCCGATTGCCAGTGGCCTACTTCATGTCGACCTTGCCCATCTCCTTGAGCGCGGTCTCGACGTAGGCCCGGTTGACATATTTGTTCATGTCCAGGTCGGTCGGATAGGTGATCAGGCCTTGCTTGCGATAGAAGGTCTGAAGGGTCATGATGTTGTCAATCGGCACGCCCCCGTTTGGGTCGAAATACGGGAGCGGGATGCGCTTCAGCACCTCGACATCGGTCTTGGTCCACTTGGCCAGGATCGCCAGGTTGGCCGGGTCATAGCGCTTGTCACCCTGCAGGTCGCGGACGGCCTTGAGATACGCCCTGACAAAGCCCTGGGCGAGCCTGGGGTTCTCGGTCGCCCACTTCTTGTTGTAGTAGACATAGGTCGGGTAGAAATCGGTGATGAAGTCCTCGGACAGGCGCTTGATCAGGCCCTTGTCCTCGGCGGCGGTCGCAAACGGCTCGGTCAGGATGGCGCCATCCAGCGAACCATTCTCGAGGGCCGGGGCGATGTTCGGGAACGGCATGCCAACGACTTCGACATCCTTGATATCCAGGCCCGCCTTGGTCAGCGCGGCGTTCAGCCACCACTCGGTCGCGGTCCCCCGGTTGTTGGTGGCTACCTTTTTGCCCTTGAGATCGGTGACCTTGGTCAGCTCGCCGCTGTCAAAGCGCTTCTTGCTCACGACCAGCGGGCTGGCCACCTTGGGGCGCTCGGTGTGCAGCGATGCGGCGATCTCGAATTCGATCCCGCGCTGCACGGCGTTGAGCATGCTGGCCGAGATACCGCTGCCGGACGCCTCGAAGTTGCCGCTGGCGACTTGAACCACGGCGTCAGATCCCCCGTCGGTCGGGAGCAGCTCGACGTTGAGGCCCTGCTCCTTGAAATAGCCCTTCTCGACCGCGACGTAGAAGCCGTAGTTGATCGAGACCGGCACGTAGCCAACCCGCACATTGGTGGTGGCCGGCGCAGCGGGCGCTACCGTCGCGGCCGGCGCAACGGGTTTCGTTGGCGCGGGGGTCGCGGCCCCGCAGGCCGCCAGCAGCGCCGCGGCAATCGCGCCCAGCGCTACCGTGTTCAGATTCTTCATGTCAGTGCTCCTTGCTCAAGCCATTAGCCATTAGCCTTAAGCCATTAGCCATTAGCCATTAGCCATTAGCGATTAGCCATTAGCCATTAGCCATTAGCGATTAGCCTTTAGCCTTTAGCCTTTAGCCTTTAGCCTTTAGCTATGAGCCTTTAGCCTTTAGCCTTTAGCCTTTAGCCTTTAGCCTTTAGCCTTTAGCTATGAGCTTTTAGGTTTTCGCTAACAGCTAGAGGCTAAAGGCTAATGGCCAATGGCTAGTGGCTAGTGGCTAAC
>JBKJQK010000288.1:0-5387 GCA_046594095.1 Anaerolineae bacterium
ATCCCAATCTCGAATACGACATGATCGGCTGGCGCGGCCGCTGCGAGGTGCACGAGAAGTTTACCGTCCAGGATATTCTCGACGTTCGAGCTCAGTACCCCGGCGTTCTGATCCTCGCTCATCCCGAGTGCTCGCCCGAGGTCGTCGCGGCCTCGGACTTCAGCGCCAGCACGACCGCGATGATGAAATACGTCGCGGACAGCAAAGCACCGCAATACCTGCTGCTGACCGAGTGCAGCATGGCCGATAACATCATTGGGGCCAACCCGGGCAAAGAGATGCTCCGGATGTGCAGCGTGCGCTGTCCGCACATGAACGAAATCACCCTCCAGGACACCCTGGTCGCGCTCGAGAAGACGCAATATATCGTCGAAGTGCCCGAGGAGATCCGGCTCAAGGCGTTCAAGGCCGTCGACCGCATGATCCAGATCGGCGGAAAGGGCAAGCATGACTGACCTGATTGAGACCGATGTCCTGATCATCGGCAGCGGCATCGCCGGCGGGGCCACCGCGCTGGGCGCCGCCGACTCCGGCCTGCGCGTGACAATGATCACCCGCGCCCACGACCCGCTGAACAGCAACACAAATTGGGCCCAGGGCGGCATCATCTACAAAGGCCACGACGACTCGCCCGCGCTGCTTGAAGAAGACATCATTCGGGCCGGGGCCGGCTACTGCAATCCCCGCGCGGTCGAATTGCTCGCGACCGAAGGCCCGGGCCTGGTCAAGAAGATTCTGATCGACCGGCTCAAGGTGCCCTTCGACACCCACGACGGCGCTGTGTCGCTGGCTCGCGAGGGCGGCCACCACCTTCCCCGGATCATCCATGCCGCCGACCGGACCGGGGCTGCGATCGAGATCGCCCTGATTGATGCGTTGAAGGCCCACCCAAACATCACCCTCCTGGCCGCCCACACGGCCATCGACCTGCTCACCCCCGCCCATCATTCGCTCGATCGGCTGCGAATTTACGAACCGCAGTCGTGCGCCGGCGCCTACGTTCTCGACCGCGAGAGCGGCGCCGTGCTGCGCGTGCTCGCCAAACGCACGGTCTTGGCCACCGGCGGGCTCGGCCAGATCTTTCTGCGCAGCACCAACCCGCCCGGCTCGCGCGGCGACGGTCTGGCGATGGCCTACCGGGCAGGAGCCCGTGTCATCAACGCCGAGTTCGTCCAGTTCCACCCGACGGTGTTTGTCAAGCAGGGCGCGCCGCCGTTTTTAATCACCGAAGCCGTCCGCGGCGACGGCGGGCGCTTGTGTCACGCCGACGGCACGTATTTCATGGAGAAGTACAGCCCGGAGTGGAAAGACCTCGCCCCCCGCGACGTGGTCTCGCGGGCGATCTACTTCGAGATGCTCGAGCGCGGCCTCAGCCACGTCTATCTCGATCTGCGCTCTACGATTGCCCCGGAGCGCATCCGCGCCCACTTCCCCACCATCGTGGCGTTCTGCCTCGAGCACGGCATCGATCCCACCCGCGACCTCGTCCCGGTCGCGCCGGCCGCCCACTACTTCTGCGGCGGAGTCTGGACCGACGACTTCAGCCGCACAACGCTCGATCGCCTGTATGCCGTGGGCGAGGTCGCCTGCACCGGCCTGCACGGGGCCAACCGCCTGGCCAGCACCTCATTGCTCGAGGGCCTGGTCTGGGGCGATCGCGCCGCGCTCGACATCCGGGCCAACATCGCCGCTGACCCCGCGCCCATGGCTGCGGCGATCCCAGCCTGGCAGGACAGTGGGGCCGTGATCGCCGATCCGGCCCTCCTCGCCCAGGACATGACCGTCATCCAGCACCTCATGTGGAACTATGTCGGACTCGCCCGCAATACGCCCCGCCTGAGCCGCGCGCTCAGCGAGTTGCGCCATCTAGAGACCGAGATTGAGAGCTTCTATCGGGCCGGCAAGGTGACCGACGATCTGATTGGTCTGCGCAACGCGGTGCGCTCAGCCGTCATCGTGGCGATGGCCGCCTGGGAAAACAAGACCAGCGTCGGCTGTCACTACCGCGCGGATTGAAGGATGCGGGCGCGCGTGTGCGGCTATAATGAAAATGTAACTGAGGAGATGGGTCGCCATGAAGCGGATGTCTGGACAAACCAAGTGATTGTCGGCCGTCCGCTTTTTTGTTGCGTCCCATCCACGAAAAAGAACCGAGGAGGAAAACCCCATGTCCTACAAGCGAAGTTCTGCCATCGCGGCGCTGGCCACCCTTGGCCTGCTGCTCGCGGCCTGCGGAGCGGCCACGCCGACGGCCGTCCCACCCAAACCGACTGAAGCGCCAAAACCCACTTCGGCCCCCGCGCCAACTGCGGCTCCCGCGACGGCCGTTCCCGCGACCGCCGCCCCCAAGCCCACCGATGTTCCGAAGCCGACGGACGTTCCCAAGCCGGTCGCCGTCGATTACAAGATCGGGATGATTCTGGTCGGGCCGCCCAATGACGGCGGCTGGAACCAGGCCCACGTGGATGGCACCGCCTACGTCAGCGCGAAGATTCCGGGGGTCAAGTTCGACATTGTCGACAAGGTCAACCCCGCCGATCGACCCAACGTCAAGGGCACCCAGGTCGCCGACGATCTGATCGCCAAGGGCGCCAAGATGATCATCTTCAACTCGGATGACTTCAAGGACGACGCGGCCGAAACCGCCAAGAAGTATCCGAACATCCCTGTCATTCACGCCTCGGGCGATGGCGCATGGAAGGACGGCGCCTCGTTCAAGAACCTGCCCAATCTGGCCAACATCATGGGCCAGATGGAATACGGCAAGATGATCGGCGGTTGCGCGGCCGCGCTAAATACCCAGACCGGCAAGGTCGCCTACCTCGGGCCGCTGATCAACGAAGAGACCCGCCGCCTGGTCTCCTCGGCCTATCTCGGCGCCCGATATTGCTGGGAGAAAGTTCTCGGCAAGAAGGCATCCGACCTGCAGTTCAAGGTCACCTGGATCGGGTTCTGGTTCAACATCCCCGGCGTCACCCTCGACCCGACCAAGGTGATGAATGAATTCATCAACGGCGGCAGCGACGTCACCATCTCCGGCCTCGACACCCCGGAAGCCGCGCAGGAAACCAAGAAGGCGGCCGCCGCGGGCAAGAAGGTCAAGTTCGTCCACTACGACCTGAAGACCGGTTGCGACATCGCCCCCGATCAGTGCCTCGGCTCCCCGTACTTCAACTGGGGCCCCGAGTACGTCAAGGCGATCAAGGTCGCCCTCGACGGAAAGTTCGTCAACTACCCGTTCGTATGGGCCGCCCCGGACTGGAAGGACATCAACAATCCTGACACGTCGATGGTTGGCTTCACCGTCGGAAAGGGGTCGGCCGAGACCGCCAAACAGCTTGACGCCTTTGTCAAGGGCCTGGGCGATGGCAGCATCAATCTGTGGAAGGGGCCCCTGAAGTATCAGGACGGGACCGACTTCGTCAAGGACGGCGCGGTCGCCACGCCCAAGCAGATCTGGTACATGGAGCAGCTCCTGCAGGGCATCGACGGCAAGAGCAAGTAAATCGTAGACCGCAGACCGCGGACGGCAGATCGTCGAGCGCTTTGTAAATCTCAAGCGCGCTGTAACTGCCGTCTGCGGTCCGCGGTCCGTGGTAAACCGCCGCCCCCTTCCACCTCGAATCTCGCAAATAGGCGACAATCAGGGATTGGGAGGGGGCGCTTTCTATATGCAGGTTGAACTCCGCCACATCCATAAACGCTTTGGCGCCGTGCACGCAAACAACGACGTGTCGCTTACCGTCCGGCCCGGCAAGGTGCACGGCCTATTGGGCGAGAACGGGGCCGGCAAGAGCACTCTCGCCAAGATCCTGACCGGCTTCATCAGCCACGACAGCGGCGAGATCGCTCTGGACGGACGGCCGGTTCGGATAGAAACGCCCGCCGACGCAACCCGGGAAGGCATCGGAATGCTGCACCAGGATCCGCTGGATGTGCCCAGCATGACTCTGCTCGACAACTTCATGGCCGGGGCAACAGGCTGGTCGCGCTTCGGCTTTCTCAACCCCGCGGCCGCGGCCCGGCGGTTTGGGGAAATCGGGGCCAGCCTTGGCTTCCGCCTCGACCCGCGCGACCGTGTCGGCGCGCTCACCGTCGGCGAACGCCAACAGCTTGAGATTATTCGTTTGATGGCGCTCGGCGCGCGGGTCCTGATTCTCGACGAGCCCACCACTGGCATTTCAGCCGCCCAGAAAGATCAGCTCTTTGCCGCGGTCAAGCGCCTCGGCGCGGAAGGGCGCGCGATCATCTTCGTCTCGCACAAGCTCGAGGATGTCGAAGCGTTGTGTGATGAAGTCACCGTGATGCGCCGCGGCGAGGTGGCTGGCGCGCTGAGCCTGCGCGAGGATGGCCGACTGCTCGAGACCTCGCAACGCATCGCGTCGCGTCTGGTGTCGCTCATGTTTGGCCGCGAACTGGCCGCTCCTTCGCGCGAAACCCACCGCCAGGAGCAACCCGGGTTGACCCTGACCGGGATCGTCCTCGACGACAGCCGGCTGCGGGTCGAAGTGCCCGACTTCGCGATCCGCAAAGGCGAGGTCATCGGACTGGCCGGGCTTGAGGGCAGCGGCCAGCGCCAGCTTCTCCAGCATTGCGCCGGGCTCCAACCGGCCGAAGCCGGGAGGTTGCTCGGCCGGGAAGATTTGACCCGCAAACCGTACCGAGCCTACCTCCAGGCCGGAATCACATACCTGCCTGCGGATCGGCTCAATGAGGGCCTGGTGGGTGGATTGACCCTCGAGGAGCACGTCGCGCTGCGTCGCTCCGTCGCCGGCCACGCCGGATTGTTTGTCGAGCGCGCCGCGGCTGTCAATGGCGCCGAAAAGGCCATCGCGGCGTTGAACATCAAAGGCCGGCCCGATTCGCGGGTCGAGCGCCTGTCCGGTGGAAATCAGCAGCGAACCCAGCTTGCCCTGATGCCGCCCGCGCTGAATCTGATTCTCATGGAGCACCCCACCCGCGGGCTGGATGTCGAGTCGGCCATGTGGGTATGGTCGCTCCTCCGCCAGCGCTGCGCCAGCGGCACCGCCATCCTGTTCGCCTCATCCGACCTGGATGAAATCATGCAATACAGCGACCGGGTAATCGTCTTCAGCGGGGGCAAAGTCGCCCCGCCCATCGATGCGTCCGCGCTGGACGCGACACGCCTGGGTCACATGATCGGCGGCAAGCTCACCGCCTGATTGCCCCCTTCAGTTCTCTCTACGAAGCCATGGCTCAAAGATCCTCCGCCGACCGCCCGCGCATGGGTTCGGCTTACCGTCTCGGCGCCATCGCCGTTGGCCTGCTCTTCATCGGCGCCATCATCATCCTGTCTGGCCAATCGCCGTTTGAAGTATTGACGGCCATGATCGGCGGCGCCTTCGGCACCCAGGACCAGTTTGCGC
>JBKJQK010000469.1:0-3948 GCA_046594095.1 Anaerolineae bacterium
GCGGTTTCCTGGGCGGTGGGCTGGGCCGAAAACACGGAAATCGACGCGTTGGGTATTATTTCCGCAACGCGGCTGGCGATGCGCCGGGCAGTCGAAGGGTTAACACCCCGTCCAGCGGGGCTTGTAATCGACGCGCTGGCGCTCCCGGAATTGGCCATCGCGCAAGATGTGTTTTTCTTCGCCGACGCGATCAGTCTTTCAGTAGCGGCCGCGTCGATTCTGGCAAAGACGGCCCGCGACCAGCGCATGCGGGATCTGGATGCCGCGTGGCCAGGTTTTGGTTTTAGCGAACACAAAGGCTACGGCACAGCCGACCACTTGCGCGGCCTGCAAACTCTGGGCCCATGCCCCGCCCACCGCCGGACATTCCGGCCAATGTGCCAATTGGCGCCAATCGCGCCGGTTCAGCGCAATGACAACGGCTTGCGCGCGACGACAAAGACCTGAGTAGCCGGCATTCCGGTGGGCTCATCATAGATCGGCTTGAGTGACGCGTACAGGGCGCGCAGAAAGGGATTGGCCCGCCCAGGGAAGAGCACCCAGCGGCCAAACAACTTCTTGCTGACCAGGTTGGGCACACCAAAATAGTGGCCCAGCTCGAGCGCGCGGGTCGCCCGAGGCGAGAAGTAATTCCAAGCTTTCACGACCTCGAGCCCGTGCCGGATCAGTCGCTCGCGCCAGGTAGCCTCACTATCCGTATGCTGGTGCCGGGCGATGCGGTTGAACCAGTTTCGATACGCGTTGCCAAACACGTAACCACCCACGAGCCAATCGGTAAAGCGCTCATTTGGGCCACAAAAGAGAAAATGCCCGCCCGGGCGCAGGACCCGATACGTCTCGGCCATGACGGGATCGAGATCGGGAATGTGCTCAAGGACCGAGTTACTGACAATGGTCTGAAAGGAGGCATCCGCGAACGGCATCCGAGCCGCATCCGCCAGCGTCAGCGAAACGTGAGCGCCTCGCCGGCGCGCCTCGGCCATGGGCGGTATCCACGGGTCGAGGCCGACGTCGAGCCGCCGGCCAAAGGTCTGGTCCGCGAAGCTTCCATCACCTGAACCCAGATCAAGCACCGGTCCGACGACGGGCAGGCCAGCATAGAAGCGCGATTCCACCGCGCGGAGCAGCGCCCGAAAGTAAGGCAACTCAGCCAACTGGTTCCAAAGATAGTCGCGAGCTTCACGAGGCGCATACTGACTGGGGGCGGCGTCGACGGTTTCGCGCAAATGGGCACACATGGGTGCGAGATTCTATCAGCAGGCCTCGTCGTTGGGCCCAGGTTGCGCCTGGATGGCCCGCCCCGCCGTGTGAACCCAGGACCGGCGCAGGCGGAGCCAATACAACGCGCCCGGCAGTTGTATAGAATCAGTCGAATATGAAAGTCAGCTTCTACGCCACCCTGCGCGCCATTACCGGCGGGAAGGTCGTGCACGTGAATCGCCAGGACGGCACAACCATCCGCGACGTGCTCAACGAAGTCATTGCGCGTTTTCCGGCACTCCAGGAGGAGCTCTTCAACGAGCGCGGCGAATTGCACAACTACGTCCATGTGTTTGTCAACGGCCGGGATGTGCGCTATCTGGCGACACTGATGAACACTGCCCTCAAGGAATCGGACGAGGTCGACCTCTTCCCGGCGGTTGGCGGTGGCTGAGCCCGCCGCAGGCGCGCTGGACGTAGTGCTGCCCGGCATCATTCCCTGGCTGATGCGGGAGTATTTTAAAGATATCGGCGGGGTCGAGCTGACGGGTGGCTGGTTTGGCGGAGAAGGTTGGCGCGCCCGAGTGGACCCGGCGGACGATTATGTGATCGGCTCATTGCGGGTGGGCCAGGTTTGGCTTCGGCTGGAAGGAACGCCCGAGGCGCTTGCTCGCGTGCGCCCGATTCTTGACTTGAAGCTCATCCGCGGCGGCGGCTAGCCGCCCGCTCCGGGCATTATTGAAAAACGAATCCGGCCCCACGATGGGGCCGGATTCACTTGCTGGCGCCATGTCTGGCTCGCCATCAAGTTGCGCTACGGAACCTGCAGCTCCTCGAGCTTCGCCTTGAGCGCAACGCCATTCTTCCAGCCGCGCTTGGCGTAGTACTCGGCGAGCATATCGTCCAGCTCGCACACGTTGCCCTCGGACCCCTTCATCGTCGACGGCTCGGTGGTGAAGCGCTTGGGCAGGTAGTCGCTGCCCTCGGCCAGACCGGCCTCGTTGTTGTACAGGCGCTCGAGGTTGTAGATGCGCTCGCCGGTCTTGAGAACATCAGCAGCGGTGAACGGAACCCCCACAACGGCCGAGTACTGCTGCGCGTATTCGTCAGCGCCCATCGCGAAGGCACTGAACTTACACAGGTCCATGCTGTCGGAGAAGGCATGGATGTCCTGGAAGATCATGACCAGTTCGCCCTTGCCCTTCCACGCCAGCGGGTCGACCTTAAGCGAGCCGTAGGGCATGACGCCCAACTCGGCTGCCGGGGTGTAAGCCCGAAGGTGGCAGGCGCCGCGGTTGCTGGTTGCGTAAGCGATGCCCATTCCCTTTAGCCCTCGAGGATCATAGGCTGGAATACCCTGTCCCTTGACCGTCATCGCCAGTTCGGGGTGGCCGAAGTGCTTGGCAGTCGCATTGGCCCCATCGGCCATCACATTTCCGAGGCCCTCGCGCATGGCGACTTTCGCCGTCAGGGCTACCATGCCCATCGTATCGCCCCAGGCCATCTTGCCATCGCCATTGGTGAAACCGCGGGCGCTGGCCTCCATGTAAATCGAAATCGGATGCCCGATTTCAATCGCATCCATGCCATAGTCGTTGCACATATCGATCATCTTGGCGACCGAGTTGACGTCGTCATTACCGCAATTCGCGCCAACCGACCAGGCGGGCTCGTACTCGACACTCTCCATACGGAGACCCTTCCATGGGCCTTCCTTGACTTCGACCTCCTTCTTGCAGGCCACCGGGCAGGCGTGGCAGGTCGGGTTGTCGACCAGAATATTGGCGTTGACAAATTCGCCGCTGATCTTCTCCGCGCCATCGCCAAAGTTCGTGGTGGTGCTGTTCCTGGTGGGCAGCGCGCCAATGCTATTGGTGATGTTCATCAGCACATTCGTGCCGTAGACCGACAGACCGCCTTTGCGTGGACTGGTGATGTTCTGCTCGGCCATGATCCCGGCCAGGGCGCGCGTGTGGGCGACCTTCCAGGCCTCGCGGTTCTCGGCCTTGACCATCTTCTTCTCGGCCTTGACGACGATGGCCTTGAGCATCTTGCTGCCGCCGACGCAACCTGTGCCGCCGCGGCCGCTTGCCCGGTCATTCTCGTTCATCCAGCATGCAAATTTAACGAGATTCTCGCCAGCCTGGCCGATCGCGATGACCGTCAGGTCCTTCTCACCGTACTTCTCCTTGAAGTGCTTTACCGTGGCATGCACGCCCTTGCCCCAAACTTCGCTGGCATCGCGGAGCTCGACCTTGCCATCATGCACGTAGGCATACACCGGCTTCGACGACTTGCCGCTGAACACAAGGCCGTCAAAGCCCGCCCACCGCAAACGCGCGGCAGACCAGCCGCCCTGGTGGCTGTCAGTGATGGTCCCGGTCAGAGGCGACTTGGTCACCACCGCCATTCGGCCGCTCATGTTGGCTTCGCTGCCGGTCAGCGGGCCATTCATGAAGCACAACAGGTTCTCCGGGCTCAGGGCGTCGACCTTTGGGCCGGCCTCGTAGCAATAGCGCACACCGAGTCCGCGCGCGCCAATATACTTGCGCGCCCAATCCTCCGGAATCGGCTTGTATTCCACCGTGCCCGAAGTCAGGTCAATATGACCCATATGGTTTGCGTATCCACCAAGTTCCATTATTTGCCTCCAGAATGATGTTTGCTGGCGCCCCTTCCCGATTGCTCGGTTTGCCGGAGTCCAGTAGATCACATGATGTTCAGGTTGTCCAAGCTCGTAGTGTCGTG
>JBKJQK010000475.1:0-6958 GCA_046594095.1 Anaerolineae bacterium
GCGCCGGTGGGCTCGACCCCCAGAATGCGAATCGAAGGCTTGAGCGCCTTGGCCGCCAGGGCGACCCCGCTGATCAGACCGCCGCCGCCGATTGCGGCAATGATGGTGTCGGTGTCCGGCGCATCCTCAAGTATCTCCAGGGCAAGGGTGCCCTGGCCGGCGATGACAACCGGATCGGCGAATGGATGCAGATAGGCCAGGCCCTCATCCGCCGCGCAGGCCAGGGCCGCCTGGTTGGCCTCGTCCCACACATTTCCGACGAGGGTCACGGCCGCGCCCCAGGCGTGCAGTTTGGCGACTTTCGACGAGGGCGTGTTGACCGGAAGAAAAATCCGGGCGGGCACCCCAACGCGCCACGCCGCAAACGCCACTCCCAGCCCGTGATTGCCTCCGGATGCAGTCACAAGACCGCGGGCCAGAGCCTCCGGCGGCAGGCTGAGCGCCTTGTTCAGCGCGCCGCGGGCTTTGAATGAGCCTGAAATCTGGAGATGCTCGAGTTTGAACGTGATCGCGGCGCCCGGCGCGAGCCCGTGTTTGGCGCTGCCTGCCGTCAGCATCGGCGTCCGGCGCAGGCCACGGGAGATCCGGGCGCGGGCCGCCTGGACGTCGGTGAGGGTAGGGATGTTCATCAAAAGTGCGCGAATCGAGGAGGTCAATACGTGCCGGCTTTGACGGTGGCAGCGGCCATCTTGTCGCCGGCCTTGACCGCGGCTTCGATCGCCTGTAGCGTTTCGACAATCTCCGCGCGGCTGATCCAGCAGTGCAGGACCGCCCGGATGCGGCGCGAATATGTCGCCAAAACCCTTACCCGCATCTGGGACAGTCGTTTGACCAATTCAGGGGCGTCAAACGGCAGGCTTGGGTCGAGGTCAAAATAGACCATGTTCGTTGGCACGCTCCCGACGAGGTTGAGACCCGCGATTCGGGCGATGCCGTCTGCGAGGAGCCGCGCATTGGCGTGGTCGTCCTTGAGCCGCTGGGGCATCTCCTCGAGCGCGACGATCCCGGCCGCTGCCAGAACGCCGGCCTGGCGCATGCCCCCGCCCAGCACTTTGCGCCGGCGGTGGGCCTGCTTGATGAAGTCGCGCGATCCGCACACCACCGACCCAACCGGCGCGCTGAGCGCTTTGCTCAGGCAGAACGTCGCGCTATCGGCCGGGCTGGTCAATTCCCGGACCGGCACGGTCAAGGCGGCGGCGGCGTTGAAGACGCGCGCCCCGTCGATGTGAAGTTTGATCCCCCGGCTTCGGGCAAACGCCGCTACTGCGCGCGTGTATTCAACCGACAGGACTGACCCACCCATCCGGTTGTGGGTGTTTTCCAGCGCGATCATGCGGGTAACCGGGAAGTGGGAGTCCTCGGTTCGGACGGCGGCCGCGATGTCTTCGAGCCTCATCGTTCCGTCCGGTTGGTTCGTCAGCGGGCGGGGGTTCACCCCTCCGATCGAAGCCAGGCCGCCTTGCTCATAGAGGTAGAGGTGGGTTTGATCACCGACGATCGCTTCATCACCGCGCTGGCAATGGGTCATATACGCCACGATGTTGCCCTGCGTGCCGCTGGCCACAAAGAGCCCGGCTTCGAAGCCCAGCCGCTCGGCCGCGATCTCCTGCAGCTTGTTGACGGTGGGGTCCTCGCCGAAGACGTCGTCGCCTACCTCAGCGGATGCCATCGCCTCGCGCATGGCGGGCGTGGGGACGGTCAGCGTGTCCGATCGCAAGTCGATGATGTTGTTCAGGCTCATTTGAGTGGGAGATTGTAGCCCCATGCGAATCCGTGTCGTCAGGACGAAACGGGAATCTCACACGAAGCCGCAGAGGTCTCACGCGAAGCCACGCAGAGTTTTCCATATCTTTGCAACTTCGCGTAAGATAGCGTGCGCTCACTTCGCGACTTCGCGTGGGATTCCAGTCCCGGTGTGGCATCCCGTCCTGACAATTGAAGCGCCGTGTCTCGCGTCCGGAAACCCGCGCCCCGAACTTCTCCAATCCGGAGATAATCTCACTCAGGAGTTCGAAACCAGAGTTCGTCACACCCGCCGGCGCGCCGGCGAGGCAAACGTAGATGCAAACTTTCAAATACCTGTCTGTCTCATCTGTCGAAGACGCCGTCGCTGCGCTCGCCTCCGGGGTCACTCGGCCGCTTGCCGGCGGCACCGACCTGATCCCGATGCTGCGTGAGGGCCGCCGGACCGCCGATGTCGTCCTCGACATCAAGCGTATCCCCGAGCTGTTTGAGCTCGAGATTCGTCCGGGCAACGAGTTGCTCATCGGGGCGGCCGTGCCCTGCCATCGGATCTACCGCGACCCGCGTATCGCCAAAGGCTGGCCCGGCCTGATCGATGGCGTGTCGCTCATCGGGGGAACCCAAATCCAGGGAAGGGCCAGTCTGGGCGGAAACCTGTGCACGGCTTCGCCCGCGGGAGATTCGATCCCGGCGCTGATCGTCCACGACGCCGTGTGCATTATTGTTGGGCCTGGCGGCAGGCGCGAGCTGCCCGTCGCGGAATTCTGCATCGGACCGGGCAAGAGCGCCCTGGGGCCGGCCGAATTGCTAGTCGCGATTCGGGTGCCCGGCCCCACGCCTGGGTTTGGGGCGGCGTATTTGCGCTTCATCCCGCGCAACGAAATGGACATCGCCGTGGCCTCGGTCGGGCTGTCGCTGCGCCGCGATGAAGGCGGTCGGTTAACTGATCTGCGCCTGGCGCTCGGCGCGGTCGGGCCGACGCCCATCGTGGTCGCTGATGCTCGCGCAATCGCCGAGGGCCAACTCCCAACACCCGAGCTTGGCGCCCTTCTGGGCGCCACTGCCGAAGCGGCCGCCCGCCCCATTGACGATGTGCGCGGAACCGCCGTCCAACGCCGCCGGTTGTCGAAAGTGTTGACCCGCCGCGCCTTCGATCAGGCCCTCGCCCGCGCATCTTGAGCCCAGGCTCACCATACCCAGAGTAATTCACATGTCCAGTATTGCTGTTTCCACCACCGTCAACGGCGAACCCGCCGAGTTCTTGTGCGAACCGCACGAGACCCTTTTGCATGCCATCCGCGACCGGCTGATGCTGACCGGCACCAAGGAGGGTTGCAGCAACGGGAATTGCGGAGCCTGCAGCATCCTGCTCGATGGGGTGCTTGTGAACTCGTGTCTCGTCCTGGCCGCTGAGGCGGAAGGACGCTCCGTCACGACCATCGAAGGACTTACGCCGGCCGAGGGGCTTCACCCTTTGCAGCAATCGTTCCTCGAGCATGCCGCGCTTCAATGCGGGATTTGCACCCCGGGCTTCATTGTTGCAAGCAAGGCTCTGCTCGATCGCAATCCGCATCCGACCGAAACCCAGGTTCGCCACTGGCTCGCCGGAAATCTTTGCCGCTGCACCGGTTACGACAAGATCGTGCGCGCCGTGCTTGCCACGGCCGACGCCAAGTGATCCGGCGCGCGCCGGGATTCGCAAGGAACAAATAAGATGTCTGAAAAGACCGCCTACAAAGTAATTGGCACGCGTCCCATTCGCCACGATGGCGTCGACAAGGTTACCGGTCGCGCGCTGTATGGCGCGGATGTCTGGAGGAACGGCCAGCTCTATGGGGCCATTCTGCGCAGTCCGCACGCCCACGCCCGCATCGTTGCGATCGATACCAGCGCCGCGGCCGCCGTGCCAGGGGTCAAGTCGATCGCCACGCACGCCGACTTGCCCGCCATCGGCGACAAGATGTCCGACAGCGGCGAGGGCGCGGTAAACCTGCGCTATATGTCCAGCAACGTTCTGGCAATGGGTAAGGTCCTCTACTGGGGACACGCGATTGCCGCCGTGGCCGCGACGAGCCAGACCATCGCCGATCAGGCCGCCGCGTTGATCAACGTGACATATGAGGTCCTCCCGCCCGTGCTCGACCTCAAGACCGGTATGGCCGCCGGCACACCGGCCCTCCATGCCGATGTCTTCACCGATGAGCTCGGGGAGAAGGGCGCCACGCCCAGCAATATCGCCGAGCACTTCCGGCACGAGAAGGGCGACATCGCCGAGGGTTTTGCGGCTGCCGATGTCGTCGTTGAGCGGGAGTTTGTGACGGGCACCGTTCACCAGGGCTACATTGAGCCGCATAGCGCGACCGTGCAATGGAATGAGGACGGCCAAATCATTGTGTATTGCAGCACACAGAGTTCATTTGGTGTGCGCAGCGAGGTGGCCGAGATCGTTGGCGTTCCAATCTCGCACGTCAAGGTTATCCCCCTCGAGATCGGCGGTGGATTTGGGGGAAAGCTGAACGCCTACCTCGAGCCCGTCGCCGCAGTTCTTTCTCGCAAGGCCGGCGGGCGCCCGGTCAAAATGACCATGAGCCGCACTGACGTGCTCTCAGCAACCGGCCCGACCAGCGCGTCGATCATCCGCGTGAAACTGGGCGCCAAGACAGACGGCACACTGACAGCCGCCCAGGTTTGGATGGCCTACGAAGCCGGGGCGTTTCCTGGATCCCCGGTCGGCGCCGGCAGCCAGGTGATCCTAGCCCCGTACGATATTCCAAATGTGGTGATCGACGGCTATGACGTCCTGTGCAACAAACCCAAGGCGAATGCCTATCGCGCGCCGGGTGGCACAAACGCGGCCTTTGCCGCCGAGTCGATGCTCGATGAGCTGGCTCGCGCGCTCAAGATGGGCCCGCTCGAGATTCGTTTCAAGAATGCCGCCAAGGAAGGCACCCGCCGGGCCGATGGCCCGGTCTTTCCGAGGATCGGCTACGTCGAAACGCTAGAAGGCGCACTCCATCACCCGCACTTCTCAGCGCCGCTCGATCGTGGCTCGGGGGCGATTCGCCGCGGGCGGGGCATCGCCAGCGGCTGGTGGATGAACTGGGGCGGCACCTCGTCTGGCTCGGCCGCCGTTAACCCGGACGGCACCGTGACCCTGACCGAGGGCAGCACCGACATCGGCGGTTCGCGAACGGGCATCGCCATGCAGTTGGCTGAGTCGATGGGAATTACGGTCGATCTGGTCAAGCCTCAGGTGGTAGACACCGACTCGATCGGCTACAACGACGCGACCGGCGGCAGTCGCACAACGTTCGCGACAGGCTGGATGGCCTATGAGCTGGGTCAGAAGCTGAAGGCGGAGCTGCTTGCCCGCGCGGCCCTCACCTTTGAGACCGAGCCCGGTCAGGTGGCGTTTGAGGATGGCGTCTTCAGTCACGGCGCGGCGCGCCTGTCCTACGCCCAGGTGTGCGCGGATCTGGACAAGACCGGCGGTCAGGTCGTCGCGAGCATCTCGCTGCGGGCGAAGGGCGAGGGCACCGCCTTTGCGACTCACATCGTCGATGTCGAAGTCGACATCGAAACCGGGAAGGTGCAGATTCTCCGTTATACGGCCGTTCAGGATGTGGGTAAGGCCATCCACCCGAGCTATGTCGAAGGACAGATGCAGGGCGGCGTGGCGCAGGGCGTGGGCTGGGCGCTAAACGAGGAGTATGTTTACGATAAGAGCGGAAAGCTGCTCAATGCCGGATTCCTGGACTACCGCATGCCGACCGCCCTCGACCTCCCGATGATCGACGCAGTCCTGGTCGAGGTGGGCAATCCGCGCCATCCGTATGGTGTGCGCGGGGTGGGCGAAGTGCCGATTGTGCCCCCCGCCGGGGCCGTTGCGAACGCCATCTTTGACGCTACGGGCATCCGAATGACGCAGCTCCCGATGTCGCCGGCCCGCAACCTGGCCCGCCTGGAGGAGGCGGCCGCGACTGCCTAGGGCCGCATGGCGATCGTTTTTATCCCCGCCCTGCTGCGCGAAAGGGCGGGGGGCCTGCGCCAGGTCGAGGTCGAGGGCGCCACGGTGACCGCGATCGTGAACGCGCTCGATGCGCGGTTTCCAGGCGTGCGCGACCGCCTGGTCGGCGGCGGGCGCCTCGTTCCTGGAATCAGCGTCGTTATCGACGGCGAGGTCAGCCCCGACGGCCTGCGCGCCGCCGTCGGCCCAACGAGCGAAGTCCACTTTCTTCCGGCGGTGAAAGGGGGAATATCTCAATAGGCGAGTGGAAATCGCATCCTCGGCCTGGCGTCTGGATTGTTTGACAATGTTGACCGTTGGCTGCCCAGGGCCGGTAGAATCCACCGGATGCAAAACGAAGTGATTGTCGTCGGCGGCGGGTTGGCCGGCTGCGAAGCGGCCTGGCAGGTTGCCCAGCGCGGGGTGCCCGTCCGGTTGTACGAGATGCGGCCGCGAAAGATGACGCCCGCCCACACGACCGGCAATCTGGCCGAACTGGTGTGCAGCAATTCTCTTGGGGCCGACGACGAGAGCAAGGCCCCGGGCGTGTTGAAGCGCGAGATGCGGGCGCTGGACTCGCTCATCATCACAGCATCAAGCGAGGCGACAGTTCCGGCTGGGGGCGCGCTGGCGGTCGATCGAGATGTGTTTGCGTCGGCGGTCCAAAACCGCATCCTGGCCCATCCGCTGATCACGGTTGTGCGCGAGGAGATGCCCCGTATTCCCACCGACGCGGGTGCGGTCGTCATCATCGCCAGCGGGCCGCTGACCTCTGAGCCGCTGGCCGCCGACATTGCCGCACTGGGAGGGAGTGAGCACTTGTATTTCTGGGACGCCATCGCCCCCATCGTCACGCTCGAGTCGGTCAACTTCGAGCGCGCCTTTCGGGCCAGCCGGTATGGCTGGAAGACCCACGAGGGTGAGCGGCTTGATCGGAATGCGGATGGCACTCGCTTTGCGGCGGCGCCACTATCCGAGGCGCTTCCGGCCGATGCGGAGACGCCCGACGCCGGTGACTACATCAACTGCCCGATGTCGGCCGAGGAATACGCCGCCTTTGTCGGTGCGCTCATTACGGCTGAGACCGCCGCGCTGCGCGATTTTGAGGTCGGCGACAACCGCTTCTTTGAGGGCTGCCTCCCGGTCGAAGTCCTCGGCCGGCGCGGCCTTGAAGCGCTCGCTTGGGGGCCGATGCGGCCAGTCGGGTTG
>JBKJQK010000127.1:0-4179 GCA_046594095.1 Anaerolineae bacterium
CCGGTAATGCTGTCAAAGAATGCCACACTTGCCGTGCTGACACTCGCGGCCACCAGGCTGTTGAAATACCAGTTGGGAAAAAGGGTCCGGGTGAGGACCTGGGTGTAGTTGTCCAGGGTGGGTGCAGCCGGTAAGAACTGCGGTTTGAGAATCTCGCTGGGGTCTTTCAGCGACATCGTCAGCATCCAAAAGAACGGAATGATCATCACGATCGAGCCGATCCCCAGAAGCGCATACGCGAGCAAGGGGCCGGAACCGGAGCGCGACCTGACCGGGCCGTTGGAAAGACCCTGACTCAAGCTGGCCATTTAGTATTCCACCCGGCGCTGGACCAGCCGAAACTGGATGATTGAAATGACCATGATCATGGCAAAGAGCAGGACCGTCATGGCCGCGGCATAGCCCATATTCAAGCTGCCGAACCCTTCCCGAAAGACACGAAGCACAACGGTGGTAGTGGTATTGACCGGGCCGCCGTCACCCTGGCGAGTGAGGTTGACCACCTCGGCGAACATCCGCAAAAACGCGATGGTCTGCAGAACGGCCAGGTAGACGATGGTCGGGTTTAAGAGCGGAATCGTGATGCTGCCGAACAGCCTCCAACGGCCGGCCCCATCCACTCGAGCGGCCTCGTAGAAAGTTTCGGGAATGGCCTGCAAACCGGCCAGAAAGATGATTACCGCGAACCCAAGCCCCTGCCACACCACCACGGCCGTTACGCTCAGGAGCGACTGGTTGGGGTCGAACAGAAATCGCTGGGAAGGAATACCAAACAGGCCCAGGACCAGATTCAGGAAGCCAAAATCGGGCATATAAAGCGCCCGCCATACCCAGGCCACGGCCACCGCGCTCGTTACAAACGGGATGAAGTAGATCACCCTGAAGATCGTCCGGAAGCGCCGGATCGAGTTCATCAGCATCGCGATGCCGAGCGAGAGCGCGAGCTGAATCGGAGTGCCGATGATGACGTACTTGAGCGTATTCTCAAATGCCTTGCGGGTGACGTGATCGGGATCCGCGATGTCCTTGAAGACTCTGGCGAAGTTGTCGAACCCAACATAGGGCTTGATCTCGGCCATCGGATTGAATGCCCTGAGGCTCACATCGAAGGCGAAAATGGTGGGGCCGGCGCGGACGACCAGGAAGAAGGCCAGCGGCACGAGCAGGAAGATGTAGGCCCACACGACCCGGCGGTTTTTGAGGGACATTCAGCCTTCTTTGGGTTGATTCGGGGCGCGCGCATCGCGCTTGCGCGCGCCCCGAATCGATACGGTCACTTATTTGTTCTTCGCCCAGAATTCATCGTAGAGCGCCTGGTCCTTCTTGACCGCATCCGCCAGCGTCTTGCACGGTTCGGCGTTCTGCAGCCGAACGGCGTCGAAGGCGTCGATCAGATTCTGGCGCTGCTTGGCCTCGTCGACAAAGAATGTCGCGACGCTATAGCTCATCTGCTTGGCGAAGGCGCCCAGTTTCGGATCAGCCGCCAGCGCGGGATCGGCTGCGGCGCTCAACTGCGCGGGCAGCTCGCCAGTGCCTTTCACCCAGGCTGTGCCAGCCGCGGGCGTCGTGATGAACTTCAGGAACTTGACTGCCGCTTCCATGCGCTTGGGATCAGCGGCGCCCTTCTTGGTGATGCCATGGGTCCAGAATGAGCCAAAGTTAGCCTTGATGTTGTCCTTGGTCGGCAGGATAGCGACGCCGTAGTTCAGGCCCTTGGCCGAGTTCAGCGCGCCCAACCGGAACGAGCCGTCAATGTGCATGGCGAGCTTCCCGTTGGTAAACGCGGTCGTTGCGCCGTCAAATAGGTCGTTGCTGCCCGTCTTGTACTCGGTCTCGAACTTGGTCAGCCACTTGAACGCTTCGCACGACTTGGCGCTGCCATACGCGAGTGCCTTGTTGTCGGCTGAGAACGGGGTCTCACCGTACTGGCGGGTCAGAACCTCGCAGAACCACTGGTGGGCCTGGCCGGTCATCTCGACCGCAAAACCCTGCTGAGTGATCTTGCCGCCTTCGGTCTTGGTCAGCTTCTTCGCGTAGTCGACGAATTCGTCAAGCGTCGCGGGCGCCTTCTCGGGATCCAGGCCAGCGGCCTTGAACATGTCTTTGTTCCAGAACAGGGCCAGCGACCGCACGGCAGTGGGAATCGCCCAGTACTTGCCCTGGAATTTAGTGCCCTGGACAAGCGAGGTGAAGTTCTTCTCAATGTCGGCGGGCGGGAAGTCCTTCTCGGGCAGCGGAACAAGGTATCCGGCATTGACCCAGCCGGTCAACCAGCCGTTGAACAGGGTTGCCACGTCCGGGCCAACACCCGCGGGCGCGGCGGCGGCAATCTTGGCTTGGAAGTCGGCATTCGGGATTTCGCTGTTGTGGACGACTTTGATCCCAGGGTTCGCGGCTTCGAACTGCTTGATCAGGTCATTCATCACATCAATGCGAGACTGGAAGTTGTACTGCCAGTACTCGATCGTGATGACCTCGCCTGGTTTCGCATCGGCGGGCTTGGCTGGGGCAGCAGTGGCAGCCACAGGCGGCGCGGCTGGCGCGGCTCCCGAGCAGGCAGCCAGGATCAGGGCGCTGGCGACTGCAAAGAGTCCGTATTTGTGTAGCTTCATGGTTTCTCCTCTTTTGAACAAACGGCTCATGGGCGGCGGATGGGGCGGAATCGCCCGTAAATTGCCGGGCATGGAATAGAAGTGATTGTACTGCTTGCTTCACCGATCACTAGGCCAGTTTGAGCAGTCGTTTTGCGTTGCCGCCAAAGATGGCCTCGAGAGTGCTGCGGGGCACGTTGAGGTCGCACAGGTCGCGCCACTGGTCTTGCAAATAGCGCGTTGAAAAGCCGCGCGGGAACCAGCTCGAGTCTGTGCCAAACAGGATCCGGCTCGGCCCTATCGTCTCGAGGTACTTTCGGAACAACGTCTGAGTGGTCTCGTTCCCCTGCACCCAGCGCACCCACTGGTTGCTCCCGCTCGTGTCAATGCACACATTGCCGCACGCCCAGCACAACATCAGGGTGTCCGTAATGTGCCCGCACCCGAAGTGGGGGACGACGAAGGTGACGTCCGGGAACATCTTGGCTACGTCATGAATCATCATTGGGTTCATGTTCACGTGATTGGCGATGCCGCCGCCGCTGCCGAGGATGCCGAAATGGATCAGGACCGGAATCTCGTATTGCGCGCAGACCTCCCACAAGGGATACAGTGTTTTGTCAGTGATCGGCCGGCTCAGCCAGGGACCGATGGTCTTAAATGCGCGGAATCCGTATTCCTTGATGCAGCGCTCGAGTTCCTGCGGCGCATCGGGGGCAAACGGATCGTGGTGGGCCATCCCGATGAAACGGTCGGGATACATTGCGCACACCTTGCCGAGGGTGTCGTTCCCCATCCCGGTGACCCATACGATCTTGCTGACCCCGTTGGCGTCAAGCTCGCCGACCCACCGATGGGCGAGCTCCTCGGGTGTGTGCTGAGCGCGCTCGGGGACCGGCATGTCCCAGGCCGTGCGCCATTCAGTGTTGTATTGCATCGAGAACTGCTGCGCGACCTTACGCCGCTTCTCGCTCAGGTTCGCATAATCTGGAGCGTGGTTCTTGAGCCAGTCGGGCATGATCTTGCCGAAATGAGAGTGGAAATCGATTACTTCAATGTCGTGAAACATGTGAAACAGTATAGTCTGCGGCGCCGTCCAGGGGCTGAAGTGGCATACTTCGCCATCACATGCAAATCGCCAATCGGATTGACTTCCTCGGGACTGAAAAAGCATTTGCCGTGTCGCAGGCGGCCAGAGAATGGGCGGCACTTGGCAACCGGGTCTATCCCTTCCACCTGGGCGACATAAATCTTCCGACGCCGCCCAACATCATTGCCGCCCAACAGGCTGCCATCGCTGACGGCAAAACCGGATACACCGCGCCGGCGGGCATTTCCGAACTGCGCGCGGCCCTGGCCGACGATGTGGGCGCGCGGCGCGGATTGCAATTTGGCGCTGAGAACGTCGCTGTTCAACCCGGCGGCAAGCCGGTCATCACCAAATTCATCCAGGCGCTGATCAACCCCGGCGACGAGGTGCTCTATCCAGCGCCCGGTTTCCCGATCTACGAGTCTCAGATTGATTACTTTGGAGCGGTTGCAAAACCGTATCGGTTTGTCGAGACGCCCAGCGGCTTTTCCATCGACC
>JBKJQK010000169.1:0-2753 GCA_046594095.1 Anaerolineae bacterium
CCAAAGCGGTTCTTGTACTGGTTTGCGTTTGCTCATCGCCATACCCACCAGAGTAGTACATTTCCCGTCCCTTGTCTACCCCTGCGGGCAACGCGTAGTGACTTTATCTACAGGCTGCTAATAGTCGATTCAAGAAACCGTTCGTTTGTGACATTTTTCCACTCCGTGCCAGGCCAATTCGTGATCTGACTGAAGTGTTTGCTCGAAAGCCTGCTCGCGTGGGCTCTCACTCTTGGCCAGGTTTCTCCCATCGGCGGGGTTGGCCAATAGCCACAGACGAGATCTGCCTACAGATCGGCGCTTTCGCCAGCGTGCTGGTCCCCGCTATCAGGGCTCAACGCCCTTCGTGCGCGTTCGTAATCCTCGGGCGCGTCGGCGGAGTGGATCCAACGCGGGTCAAAATCCGTGATGAGCACCGGATTGTGCGCGAGCATGATCTTCTGCAGCGAGCGAGACCCCGCGGCGAAATGGCGGGGCAACGCTTCCAGAAACGCCGCCTCATATATCGTCACGAGCGGCTCCGGCCGGTTGTTCTCCGGATTGACAAACGCGGTCGCCGGCCGTGACAAATCTCGCGCCCCGAGCAACGCCTCAGCGGCGGTTTCGTCGAAGAACGGCAAATCACACGAGACCAGCAGCAGACCGGCGCCTGGATGGGCGTCCCGAAAACCGAGGACCGCACCGATTGGCCCGTTATCGGAATATTCGGGCTGGTCGACCAGGTACTCAAACGCTTCGGGCCGAACCTGGGGCTGATGGGCATTCACCGACAGAAAGACCCGGGCGCAATACCGCTTCAACAGCGCATACAGGACCTCGCGATGGGCGTCGCTGAAATAGCGCAACAGGCCCTTGTCGCGCCCCATGCGCCGGCTTTGCCCGCCGGCAAGCACCATGCCAAAGAGATCCGTCACAAAATCAGCGCCCCGATGCGTCATTGGGCTGATTGTATTCGCTCAGCGCGCCGCTCCGGATCGTGCTCTATAGTTAATCCCATGAATGGCAATTCGGAGATTGAATGGGAGTTTGACGTTTCCGACCTGGAGGCCGTTCGGGCATGGCTTGAAGGAAATGTGCCGCGATTCGGGCTGGCGCTGGCTGCGCCCGAACGAGCCGCCCACACCGACACCTATCTCGACACGCCCGACTGGCGCTTCCATCGCGCCGGCCAAGCCCTGCGTGTTCGCCGTTATGGCGGCACGGCCGAGGCGACTTTCAAGACCTTCGGGATGGTTCAGGACGGCGCGCGTCATCGGCATGAGATTACTGAACCGATCAAGGCGCCGGCCCGCCTGCCGTTCGCGGCCCTGCCCGCGCGTCTGGCGGCCTTGCCCGGGCCCGTTGGCCAGCGGCTGAGGGCGGTGACCGCCGGCGCCCTGGTCCAGCGCCTTTTCGAATCGCGGGTGGACCGCGAGACCATGCTGGCCCGCCGCGATGACAGGGACGCCGCCGAGATCGCCTTCGACACCGTGCGCGTGTTGGGCGATCCAAAGGGCGCTCCGCTCATCCTGCTTCGGCTGGAAGTGGAAGCGCGCGGCGGTGATACGGCGGGGCTCAACGCCTTCGTCGATGCGCTCCGCGACGAATGCGCCCTCAAGCCCGCCGATGCGTCGAAGTTTGAACTCGGGCTGAAAATGGGCGGGCTGCACCCGGTGTTCGCGCCATATCTGGGCGCGCCGGCCACGGAGGCCGAGCTCATCCAACTGACCGGGGGCGCGCCGACGATCGGGTTGTTGGCCTTCACCGTCATGCGCGAGCGCTTCGCCCAATTCGCCGCCAACGAGCCGGGCGCCAGGATGGGCGACGATCCAGAGTTCGTCCACGACATGCGGGTGGCGACCCGCCGGCTGCGGGCGGCGATGGGCCTGTTTCAGCCCTTCCTCCCCCGCCGGGCGCAGGCCCTGCGCGACGAGCTGCGCTGGGTGGCAGGGGCGCTCGGCGCGGTCCGCGATCTCGACGTCCAACTCGAGCATCTCGCCCACGCCGTTCCGGCCGAGCCGGACTCGCCCGAGACTGCGGCCGCCTACGCCGATATCAGCCGTGTGCTGCGCGCCCAGCGCGACGGGGCCCGTACGGCGCTCCTGGGAGCCCTTAATTCACAGCGTTATGCGGAGCTGGTCGGCGGCTTCGAGGAACTCCTCCGCGCGGGGCCGCACAAAGCCGACGTCGTCAACCGCAAGGCCCGCCGGATCCTGCCCAGCCTGATCGTCGATCGCTATCGCAAGGTCCGCAGGGGCGGCGATCCTCTGGGCGAAGCCTCGCCGGCCGCTGAATACCACGCGCTCCGGATCCGAGTTAAACGGTTGCGTTATGCGCTCGAATTCAGCCGCCCCGTGTTCGGCCCGGCCGTCGACGCCTTCATCCCCGGCGTCCTCGCCGTTCAGGATATTCTGGGCGGCTATCAGGACGCAATGGTGGCAATTGCTCACATGCGGGCCCTGAGCCTTTCTGAAGAAGCCTTCATCGCCCCGCACATGGTCTTCGCTCTGGGCGAGATGTCGCAACAGCGGGCCTCTCAGGCGGAGGCGTTGCGGGCGCAATTCCCCGAGGCCTACGAGCGCATCCGCGGCCGCGAATGGCGCCGCCTGCGAAAAGCGCTGGCCTGAGGCGAAAACGAGCCGCGGCGCGCGGCCCGGATATGGCAAACCGGGCCGCGCGCCGCGATTCGTCGGGCCGCCGAATGGCTTTACGACGGCCCGATTTCGAGGAATTCGTCGACTACTTGATCGCTGTCGTCCAGGCGTTCATTCCGC
>JBKJQK010000241.1:0-7503 GCA_046594095.1 Anaerolineae bacterium
GCCCATGCCATCGACGGTGCCGATGAAGTTGAGCCCGCCAAAGACGATGGTGATGATGTCGCCGGACTGGATCAGGGGCTGGCTGTTCTGGACGCGCGACTCAAAGACCGGCTGGGACGACGGGTCCAGGGCGATGAACGAGATCTCCATCTGCAGGTTGTGGGCGGCGGCCGTCTCAGGCGCGCCGACCAGGGGGGCTAACTCAGGTGGTTTGAGGGTAGCCAACGCAGCGATGCCCAGGGCGGAAACCACCTGAGCGGTTGCAATTGCGATCCGCAGCGCGGTCGCCAGGGACCTTTTGTACTGTGTGAGTTTCTTCATTTCTGACTTGTCGCGGGTGTGAATCTCAATGCCAACGAATTACTCGTCTTCTCTCGCTCACCGAGCGTGTCGAATAGTTGCTTGTCCAGGTTGTCGCTGGTAAATTTGCCTATTTTGGCCATTCTCAAAGTCTCGTTTCCTTCAGACTCGGTCGGGACACGTTGCGTTATCCAGAATAAGTCTCGGAACATCCCATTCTATCAGGGTTGGGCTGATTTGTTCGTAGGCCTAATACTTCAGCCGCACAACCATGCTGTGAACTCGTGAGAGTCTTCCACAAGCGCTCGAAACGCTTACCTACCAGCGCATATGCGGCTGTGGTATTCGAGAACGTCCGATTACCCTTGTATGCTGAACAGGTGACATGCGGCAGACCGCTCAACCCTAGGTCGTGACAGACCGTCCCAAAGCTACGGTCGCCGCATGTCTCCAACCGTGTACCAGCCCGAACGGTTGCCGGAGCTGCATATTGCTTTGGGTGGCCCGCATTACGTATCAATTGGCGCGAACCGACATCGGGCCACCCCAAGGGTTAACCGACGTTCCACCGCGCAGCCCAGACTCACCTGCCCATACACTGGCGCCGACTATTGGGCGCTGAGCGCTGCCCCGTTGGCCACGAAAACGGTCGTAGCGCCAAACTGCCAGAGCATGTTCGGCTGTAGTACTACGATGGTCGTCAGAAGTTCTTGACACTGTTTCGTCAGATATACCGAGTATGTTATTGCCAAAGCACGGACCAGTCGCGCGCTTTTAACAGAAGAACGAACAAGGAAGAAGGAAGGAAGGCGAACCGAAGAGCCTTGAATTCTCGATCTTCCGTAGCTTCCGTTCTTCGTTCTTCTGTTAAGCTGCCTCTGATCGCTCGATTATTGATTGGGCTTGAAAGCTGGTCTATCGGATTGGTGTAGAGGTTGATCCGCGGCGTGGGCACGGTGTAGGCGTTGCCATCCCAATCAAAGACGATCGGTCCATGATGTCCGGCGGTGTCCCAGGAGGGTGGCGATTAACCCGCGACTGGCCGGGCGCGGGCTGTATCCCAGCTTCTCGGCGAACTTAGGAAAAAGGCCGCAGGCGGCTACCTGCCCCTTGGACGCCGGCGGCTTTGGGAAACGGGCAGGGACGGGCTTGCTCCGGTCTCGCTTGGACAGGGAGGGTATCTGGCTACAGCGGGTTCAATCCTGCTCTTCACGACTCGCCGCGGCTTTCGAGACCAGCCCGGTCAAGGACCGTGATCTTTCCCGACTCTAGACCGATCAGCCCCAATCCCTCCAGGGTTTTCAAAGTCCGGGCGACCATTTCGCGGACCGTGCCGAGCTGGCTGGCCATGTCGGTCTGAGTCAGGGGCACAACCGCATCGCCGCGCTCGGCAGATTCAGCCCGGTCGAGAATCAGCCGGATCAGGCGGCCCTGCACCGTATGCAAGGCAAGCTCATCCACGAGGCGGACGAGCCGGCGCTGGCGCCTGGCCAGATCCTTCATCATGATCATGGCGAGGCGGGGCTCCCGATCCAGGAGGGCCTGAAACGCCGGAGCCGAGCATACGAGCAATTCCACGTCGCTGAGCGCCTCAAGGCTGGCCGGGCACAGTCCCCCATCGATGATCGGGACAAGCTTGATGTGGTCGCCCGGCCCGGCCACATGGATGACCTGCTCGCGCCCGCCCTTCGACATGCGAAAAATCTTCACCCGCCCGCGCAGCATCACATACATCGCCTCGGCGTGGTCGCCCTCGAGCTGGATGATCTGGCCAGCTGAAAAGCGCCCGACGGTTGTCGCTTCGGCCAGCAGGTGAACCCACTCCTCAGGCAGCGCCAGCGCCGAAGCCATCGGCTTCATCAGATTCAGAAGATCGGCGCGCGGCAATGGAACGCGTGTTTCCCGGGTCATGGTGTGACAAAAGTCATAGCGCCCAGGCCCCCGATCGCCTAGTCTGGTCGGCGCATGTCTGAGGTCGATCTGCCCAACCCGAACGCCGACTGGCGCCCGAATCCGGTTCCCCCTACGGAGTTCGACGCCGCCAAGTGTAGCGCCTGCGGGGCGGATGTCGCTGGCGGATTCGGCCTGGGCATTCACCCGGACGGTACAGATTCAGTCGGAAGCCGGTTCGCGCGTTGCGCGGCGTGCGGTTCGCCCCTGGCCGAGGGCGACGCCGAGCCGACCTACACCATCGAGTTCGCGCCCGATCAACGCAATCATCTAGAAGGAGAATCCAAATGAAGTTCCGCCTGTCACCCATGGTGGGCATTCCGCTTGCCATTGCCGCGTTCCTGTTCTCGTGCGCCTTGTTCTCTCAGGTGTACGGATGGCTGGTCCCAACGCCGAAGGCCACCCCGGCCCCGGCGGCGGTGGTTCCACCCACCCCCTCGCCCGTCGCAAAGGCACCCACCACCACCCCGATCGCCGTCGCAGCGGTCCCGATCTCGAACCCGGCGAATCCGCCCGCCCAGGTCACCGGCACGGTCAAGCTCGAGGGCCCGGTTGTCGACACGCTGATCGTCTCCTCGGTCGATTTCGGTTTCACGCCGAATAACTTCCTGGTTGAGAAGCCCGGCCGCTACAAGATCCGCCTGGTCAACAAGGGCACGATTCTGCATGACATCGCTTTCGCGGATGGCACCAAGGTCGAGGCCAAAGCCGGCGAGACAGCCGAGGGCGAGGTCATGGTGCCGGCCAACGGGTTGAGCTTTATCTGCTCGATCCCGGGCCACAAGGAAGCGGGAATGGTTGGCGCGATCTCGGTCAAGGGCTCGGCGGCCACCGCGAACGCGTCGAGCCAGGGCGAGAGCCACGGCGGGCCGGCCGGCACGAGCGATATTCTGCCTGATCCAAAGGCGGCCGCCCCGATCCTTTACAAGCCGGAAGCCCCGAAGGCCCTGGCCGGCACAACCCACAATATCGAGCTCGTCGTTAAGGAAATGCCGATGACGGTGGCCAAAGGCTTTGTCCAGGCCGTGTGGACGTTTAACGGGACCGTGCCGGGTCCGGTCATCCGGGTCAAGGTCGGCGATCTCGTCCGTATTCACCTGGTGAATCCGAAGGATAGCAAGCTGCCCCACTCGGTCGACTTCCACTCCAGCATGGTGGCCTGGAACGACGAGATGACGTCGATCAATCCGGGCGAAGACAAGATCTACGAGTTCAAGGCGGAGTTCGCCGGCGTTTGGATGTATCACTGCGGGACTGCGCCGGCCTTGCATCACATCGCCAACGGGATGTACGGGATGATGATCGTGGAGCCCAAAGAAGGGCTGCCGCCCGTCGATTCCGAGTTCGCGTTCGTCCAGAGCGAGTGGTATTTGGGGCCGCAAAAGGAGCCGGTGAGCCTGTCCAAGGCCGCCGCCGGCGCGCCTTCGCCCGATTATGTCGTCTTCAACGGGGTGGCCAACCAGTACGTGGACAATCCGATCCAGATCAACACCAACAAGCGGGTGCGCGCCTTCGTCCTGAACGCGGGCCCCAGCATGGACAGTTCATTCCACATCGTGGGCACGATCTTCGACACCGTCATCAAGGAAGGCGTGAGCCTCATGCCGGACAACAAGGGCCACTGGGGCTCACAGGCGGTCGACCTGGCGCCGGCCCAGGGCGCCATCGTCGAGTTTACGATGGCCGAGGACGGCTTGTATCCGATCGTCACCCACGCCTTCAACTTCGTCGGCCGCGGCGCGCTCGGCCTGTTCAAGGCCGGGTCGGGCGACCCGAAGAAGAAGTAAATGTCTCGGCTTCTCGGCGGGCAAGATCTCAGGCGCCTGATCCCCCCAGCCCTGTTGATCTTGCTCGCCCGTTGCGCCAGCGGGCAACTCCGGGGCGTCGGCGAGTTAGCGGTCAGAACGCTTCAGCTCGGCTTACCGCCGGGCGGCGGGGTTGCGAGGCGCTTGCGAGACAGTGCGCCTACCGCGCCGGCTGGGGCATGTCTCGCCCGGCCGGGCGTTAGCGGGTGGTCAGTGGTTCGACCGCTCCATGAAAGCCGCCATCAAGCACCCCAAAGCAACGTCATCCCGGCTTTCGCCGGTATCCAAAAGTAAGCCGGTTGGACACCAAAACAGAATTCCGGTCGGGCCACTCAGATCGAGGCATGCCTCACACGGCCAGGTGTGAGCGGGCTGTCAGCGGTCTGACCGCTCCAGATTTCAACGGTCGCATACGCCATCCGTTAGCGGTCAGATCGCTTTGGTGTCGGCTTGTCGCGTTTGGCCGAGGGTGAGCGCGATGACCGCTCCAGACGTCGGCTGAAATGCGACAAGCCACCCATGCCCATCATCGCGCCGATTCGGCACCCTGACTTCCCATCGCGCTACATCCCGCCCCGCGAGGTCGATGTGTGGCTTCCGCCGGGTTATCCTGCTGGGCGCGCCCATTACCCCGCGCTCTATATGCACGACGGGCAAAACTTGTTTGAGTCAATCATCCCCCCCGGCAAGACGCCCTGGCGGGTGGATGAGGCACTGGCGGCGTTGGTTGACTCAGGCGAGGCCCGGGCGGCCATCATCGTGGGGGTGTGGAACAGCGGCGAGCGCTGGCGCGAGTACGCGCCCGAGAAGCCGATGGCGCGGGTCAAGGATTTGGCGGCGCGGGCGCGGTTTATGGAGCGGGCCGGCGGCATCTCCTACTCAGACCGGTATCTCGCCTTTCTGGTCGATGAGCTGAAGCCCTTCATCGACGCGCAGTACAAAACCCTGCCCGGGCGGGCAGACACGGTTGTGATGGGCTCAAGCATGGGCGGGTTGATTTCGTTATACGCGATCAGCGAATACCCGGAGGTGTTTGGCGGCGCGGGCTGCGTGTCGACCCATTGGCCGGCCGGGGGAACCGCGCTGGTCGATGCGATGGCGGATGGGCTGCCGCATCCGGCCAACCACCGGTTGTATTTCGACTATGGGACCGAGACCCTCGACGCCACCTACGAGCCCTTCCAGCTTCGGATGGACGCCCGGCTTACCGCGGCCGGTTATGCGCGCGGCGACAATTGGCTGACGATGAAGTTCGATGGCGCCGCGCATCACGAAGAATCATGGTCGAAGCGGGTTGACCTTCCCCTCAGATTCCTTTTAGGCCCCTGATCGTTCAGGAGAAAGGGAGAAGGGAGAAAAAGGCGGGTGGACTCCCCCGCGAAGAGGGAGTCCACCTGCCCAACTGTTCCCGTCGCGCAAGCTCGGCTTTGGCCGGGCCCGCGTTCAGATGGACTAGTTCATCCACTTGCTGGCGAACTGCCAGGCATTCTTGTAGCTTTCGATTGCCGTGGCGAAGTCGCCGGCGAGCGCCTTCGCGTCACCCTCGGCCAGGCTCTGATTGGCTTTGGCGATGTCCTGCGGATCGGCGCCGGCCGGACCCGCATCGGCGATCGCGGTAACCGCCAGGTTGCGGTCGACGGTCACGAGGCCCGAGATTGCGCTCACGATTCCCGCCGCTGGGTTCTTGATCTTCTGCAGTTCGCTGACCGCCTTCTTCTCGCTCTCGAAGACCTTCTGGCCCATCTGGGTCAGCCGCGAGACCCCGTTCCACAGGTCAGGCGCCAGGCTATCTTCGATGGCGTTGATGGCCTTGTTGATCGATTCGTCGGTATTCTTGTCGCCGGTTGGCAGCATCCCGGCAAGGCTGGCCCGGATGGCCTGCTTCATCGTCATTGGCCCACATGGGCCGCTTAGGTTCGACGTGAGAAGCCATGGCGCGAACGAGACATTCGGCCCAACGGCGACACCTGAACCACCGCCCGCTCCGGACGGACCTGATGCGTCACTCCACCAGTTGCATGTGCCATTCACGGTGCCCGCAGGAAGGGCCGGATGAACATACATACCAGCGGCCACGTTCACAAAGCTGTTCCGATTCACGGTCGCCGTCGCGTATGCCGGATTGTCCTCGAACCAGACCGCGACCGAGTCCGGCGCGGGAACGGGATTTACGTCGACGAGGTTGCGGATTTGATTCAGCTCGATCACCGCGTTGGGCGTGGGTCCCTCAAGGCCAACACCGTGCGCCCAAGACCCAGTCAGGTTGGCAATGACGTTGTTGCGGACAACAAGGTTTGGCGCGCCAATCTTGTTATTGGCGATGACGCCGTAAGCCCCACGCGCTACGCTGCTGATATTCTGAATCGTGTTACCTTCAATCTGCACGCCCATGCTTGGGTCTGTCGCGACGGAATCCCCGATCAGAATTCCGGCAGTTGAGCGGTTCGCATTGAGGCCCGAGATGACGTTGTTCAAAATGCGAACATTGTCCGGACCGTTCTCAAGATAGATACCCTGGCCAGGATCGGACGTCGGATTGCCGGCCGTATCGATGAAGTTCAGCCGAATGACCGCGCCGCTGCCGGCCGTCTTGACCAGAACGACCTGCGGACCGTTTGGATTCTTCAGGCTGAACCCATCAACGACGATATTGGCTGCGCTCAGTTGCAGTTTGCCGGTGACAGTCGACTCGGCGGGGCTGCCCGATGCGCGCGCGCCGGTTCCGACGCCGTATTGGGCGCCTTGGAGTGTCATCGCCTTCGAGACCGTGACGTTCTCAGGGTACGAACCTGCCGAGACGATCACCGTGCCACCCGCCGAGACCTGATTCACGGCCGCCTTGATGGTTTTCTTGGCATCACTGGGAGTCGCGCCGCTCAGCCCGTCATTACCCGTTGTAGCATTGGCGTAGCATGTCGTCGTGCAAGCTGCCTGCGTTGACGACGCCATCGCCAAGTTGTCAACCAGGAAGCCATTGCCGGCATTCGCTGGCGCGGCGGTGCCGCCCGTGCGAAACAGAATCGAATCTACTGGCCGGGTCGGATTGCCCTCGCAAAAGCGGAAGTAATCCTCCCACGACGTGCCGGTGTGCTTCAAAGCCCCGTCGACAAACACCCGGACGACATCGTTGCGTTGCCCATCGACAAAGTCCATCACCACGCGAACCGAGTGCTTCACGTTTCGAGCCAGTCCTGTCGCCACCGCGGTAAACACGAAGTCGTCACTGCCGCTGCAGCCATCCGAAGGGATGCCAACCGAGCCATAAGGCGCGACGTCCTGAAAGTCATAGAAGTTGACGTTGAGGCCACTGGGCGTGTCCGCCATTTGGACCCAACTCATGCGCGCGCCATCGCCCCGATCCGGGCTGGCGGTGAATGCAAGCCCGGGCTGCTCAGAGCCGGGGACGGCCGAGGCAAACTCCCAACTCGCCTCGAAGCGGCTCTGGCGA
>JBKJQK010000387.1:0-9532 GCA_046594095.1 Anaerolineae bacterium
CCAGGACTTGAGGGCGTCCAGTGCGGCGCTGGTGAGCGCGTCATCGCGGACCGTGATGTCGGTGAGGTAAGGCAGGACATCGCCGGCAAATCCTGAGGTCGCGTCGGTTTGGATCGCGGACACATCCTCGACCGAGAGCTTGTCTTTGGCCGTGATCAGCTTGACGATTTGGCGCGCCCGGAAACCATAGTCCCAGTCCTTGGAGATAAAGCGCTTGTACTTGCTTGAATCGACGACCGCGTTGTTGGCGGTGGCGATGTAGCCTTCGGGCGGGTTGTAGACCGAAGGCAGATCATCGAAGGGGATGAAGCCCGTCCACTCCGTGTCGCCCGTCCAGCCGGGCGTGGGCGCTTCACCGTCGCCGCTGGCCCGAATGGGAATCCGCCCCGGCATTTGATACCCAATGTTGCCGTCCATGTCGGCAAAGACGAAGTTCTGGGAAGGCGAATCCCAGTCGCGCAGGGCGGCCCGGAATTCGGTCCAGTTCTGGGCCTTGTTCAGGCCGATCACTGAGCTCGATAGCGAACCGGGCATGAGCGAGGTCCATTGCAGGGCAACCGGCTGTTTGTACTGGTTGCCGATGTCGCTGGAGGCGTCGTTCATGATCGGGCCGTGGCGGGTAATCCGGACCTTGACCGTGACTGGCTGGCCGCCCGCGACGTTGATGACTTCCTCGAGGATTTTGGCCTTCTCGAATTTTCCCTGGAATTCGAACTCATCCGGATTGGCTGGATTCGCCCGCTCGAGATACAGGTCCTGGGTGTCTGGGCCGACATTGGTCACCCCCCAGGCAATCCGGGCATTGTGCCCGATGACGACGCCGGGAACGCCGGCAAATGACACGCCGACCACGTCAAACGGGCAGGCGGCCGATACTGCGCGGCAGTGCAGGCCGACCTGATACCAGATCGACGGCATCTGGATGGCCAGGTGCGGATCGTTGGCCAGGATCGGCTTGCCGGTGGTCGTCCGCGCGCCGCCGATGACCCAGTCGTTGCTGCCGATGTCGGTGGCGTGGACGAGGCCGATCGTCTCCATGAGCGCCGTTTGCCGGGCCAGAAGTTCGAGCGCAGTTGCGCCGGCAAGCTGGTCGCGGGCGGCAAAAGGCGCTTCGCTGCCGGTGCCGGAAGCCGCAGATGGGGCGATGACGGGCATGTCTCTGGGGTAGGGCGGCATCAGCGCATCAGCGAGCGTCCGCCCGCCCTTATCGAGCAGCGCCGCGCGGGTCAGCTCGTCATCCATGTTGCCACCCAGGTTGTAGGCCATGGCCTTGCCCCAGGTCAGCGAGTTGACCGGCGCCCAGGGTTCTGGCTTGAAGTTGCGCCCGATGAGGCCCAGCACTTTGAATTCAAATCCCAGCTTGTCGGCGTTGGGCAGGATGTAGCCGTTAACCCCCGCGGCGTAAGAGTCCATGTAGCGCTTCATGTCGCCGGACAACGCGGAGGCTTCCTCGGCGGCGGTTCGTGCCCAGCCGATCGTGCGGATGAACTTGTCTTGTCCGAGCGCGCTGGGGCCAAAGAGCTCGGCCAGGCGACCCTGGCCGATGCGGCGCCAGAACTCCATCTGAAAATAGCGATCCTGGGCGTGGACGAATCCCTGGGCGCGGAAGAGATCCTCGGGTGTGTCGGCGTAGATGTGGGGCACGCCGAACCGGTCGCGAATGATCTCGACCTTGCCGGACAGACCGTCAAGCTTGAGCGCTCCGCCGGTCTGGGGAAAGGAGCCGCGGGTCACCACCAGGAAGGCGCCGCCGCTTATCGCGGCGATGACGATAACGACAATGAGCGCGATTGGGAGGACGCGTCGCAGGAGAATACCGAGGATCTTCATGGGCGATATGTTACTCGGAGGAGGTGAAAGCGCAAATGGGAGTTTCTACCGCCGGACGAGCGCTGACGCGGAGCAACGTCGCAAGCGCTTCAATCGCTCAAGGCACCGCCCTATCCTCTCTTTGGCCTGCCTCACCGAGTTCATGGCATCTTCATCCCCATAACTTGGGCAGGGATCAGACGCGGGCGCTATACCCACTTTCGGAGGATACACATGGAATCTTCGGATATCAATAATCAGTCTGAGTTCAGCTACGAACCCGTCACGCCGCGGCAGCCGGTGGTGCCACCGAATGCGCCCCCGCAATACGCAGCCCCGACCCAGCCGGCTCCGAGGCGCGGCCTGAGCGCCCTCAAGGCCGTCGCCCTCGTCGCACTGGTTGCATCGGCGGCGCTTGGGGGTGGCGTCGCGGGCAGCGTCCTGACCGCCCGAGTCGTGCTGACGATGATGCCGCGCGCGCAGCCTGTTGCGGCCGCCCAGCCTGTCGCTCAGAAGCCCATCATCACCGCGGCCGATGTCCCTGTCGCCACCGGTTCGCTCGCCGGGGCGGTTTTCCGCAGGGTCGGCGGGTCGGTCGTCGAGATATCGAATGGGAGCGGGACCGGCTCGGGCGTTGTCGTCGACGCCAGCGGCCTCATCGTCACCAACTACCACGTCATTGCGCCGTCCTCGCGCACACGCGCAACGGCCAGGATTTCAGTTCGCTTTGATGGCGGGGCGACCGCAATTGCCAAGGTCGTCCAAACCGATCAGACCAATGACCTGGCGATCTTGAAGGTCGATCTGCCGGCCGGCATCCCGATCGCGGCGCTGGCTGATTCGGACGCCGTTGCGGTGGGTGATGTTATTGTCGCCATTGGCAACCCGTTTGGCCTGGACGGCACGGTCACTCAGGGCATCGTAAGCTCGGTCCGGCGCGCGTATGGCGGGCAGGGTGACCTGATTCAGGTCGACGCGGCGATTAACCCCGGCAACTCGGGCGGGCCGCTGCTCAACGCCCGGGGTGAAGTGATTGGAATCACCTCGATGATCGCCAGCCCGGTCCGCGGCTCCGTAGGCATCGGCTTCGCGGTGCCGGTCAATATTGTGAAGCTGCTGTTGAACTGAATTTAGAATTCAGAATGCAGAATTCAGAAGGATCGTTTCGGCCGACCGTCTTTCTGCAATCTGCACTCTGCACTCTGCACTCTGCCTTCTGCCTTCTGCCTTCTGAATTCTGAATTCTGAAAGATGGTATCGTCCGACCGTCTTTCTGCATTCTGCATTCTACATTCTGCTTTCTGAAAGATGGTATCGTCCGACCGTATTCTGCATTCTGCATTCTGAATTCCCAAATGGATCTCACATTCACCCATAAATCCGTTTTGGTCACGGGCGGCGCGAGCGGGATGGGCGCCGCTACCGCGAAACTGTTTGTTGACGCCGGCGCGCGTGTCTTTATCGTCGATCGGAACGCCGAGTTGGCCGCGAAGACCGCCGCCGAAATCGGCGCCGAAGCGATTGTCGGCGATGTGAGCGCTTCGGCGTTCTGTGACGCGGCCGTCCGGCGCGTGGTCGAGGCGGCGGGCCGGCTTGATTGCGCCATTCATGCGGCCGGCATCATCGTCCGGGCCAGCGGGCTCGACACCTCCGACGAGGATTGGCAGCGCACCCTCAACGTCAATGTCAGCGGGGTGTTCTACATGTGCCGGGCCGCGATCCGCCAGATGAAGGCGCAGGTCACCGACGCGGCCGGCGCGCGCGGCGCGATTGTCAATTTTGGAAGTATCTGGGGCGAGCTCAGCGGCAAGGGTGCCCTCGCCTATGCGGCAAGCAAGGGGGCCGTCCACCAGATCACCCGGACCTTCGCAATCGAGCACGCCCGCGACGCGATCCGGGTTAACGCGGTTTGCCCGGGCGAGGTTGATACACCCATGCTTCGGGCTGCCGGCCGGGCGGTCCCGCTTACCGATGAACAAGCCCGTGAGATGGGCGAGCGGGTCGTTCCGATGGGCCGTCTGGCCCAGCCGCGTGAGATCGCCCATATGGCGATGTTCCTGTGCAGCGAATACGCGAGCTACATTACGGGGGCAATGCACTACGTCGATGCGGGCTATTCGGCAGTATGAATCTCGCGCACCTTGGTCCCTGAGCGACCCGCAGTAGCGGGCCGGTCGAAGGGCTGCCGCCATACGAATCGGCTAAAACTAGAGAGGCCCACGCGCCATGAACCATCGCCCCTTCGGCTCCACCGGCCTCAAGATCGCCCCGCTCGTCCTGGGCACCGACAACTTCGCCAACCCGACCCCGCGCGAGGAGTGCTTCGCCATCCTTGACGCCGCCTTCGCGGCTGGGATCAACCTGATTGATACCAGCAACAGTTATGCGAAAGGCGAGGCCGAACGCGTGATTGGCGAATGGCTGGCCCTCCGCGGGACGCGGGACAAAGTCCTGATCGCCACAAAGGTCTTCTATCCCACCGGCGATGGGCCAAACGACCGCGGCCTTTCGCGCGCCCACATCCTGCGCGCCTGCGAGGCATCGCTCAAACGCCTCGGCGTAGATTGCATCGACCTGTACCAGACCCATCGGCCGGATCTTGATACGCCCTTGGACGAGACCCTGCGGGCGTTTGACGACCTCGTTGGACAGGGCAAAGTGCGCTATATCGGGAGCAGTACTGCCCCGGCCTGGCATGTCGTCGAGTCGTTCCTGACCAGCCGGGCGCGGAACTTTGTCTGTATTTCAAGCGAGCAGTCGCCATACAACCTGCTCGACCGGCGGATCGAGAATGAGCTGCTCCCGGCTTGCCGCCGGCACGGGCTGGCGGTCATCACCTGGTCGCCGCTGGCGATGGGGATGCTGGCCGGCCGGTATGCGGTGGCCGACTCGCCGCCAGCCGATTCTCGGATCGCCTTGCGGGGCGGAATCTACGCCGAGCGGGTGACCGCGCGCGGGATCGAGGTGGGCAACAAGTTTGCCGCGCTCGCGCGTGCTGCCGGGCGCGACCCTGCTCAGCTCGCCGTGACCTGGGTCAAGGATCAGCCTGGGATCACCGCGCCAATCATCGGCCCGCGCACGCTCAGTCAGTTGGAAAACATGCTGCCGGTCCTCGAATTGGCCCTGAGCGACGCGCTGCGCGCGCAATGCGATGCGCTGGTCTCGCCCGGCTCCGTCGTGGCCAGTTTCTTCAATTCCGCGCCGTGGATGGCCTGGAAGATCGCGTAAGAGCCGAGGCGTACAATTCTGCGAAACTCCCCACACAAGGACCTTAACTAATCTTGACCACCGACTTTGACACGCCAGTACATCGCCATTCTTCCGGAGCCATTAAGTGGAGCCGCTACCGCAGCGACGTCATCCCGATGTTTGTGGCCGACATGGACTTTGCCTCGCCGCCCGCCATCGTTGAGGCTCTGCGACGACGGTTGGAACACCCTGTCTTCGGTTACGAAAATCCGAGTGCCCGATTGACCGGCACAGTCGTCGACTGGATGGCGCGACGCTACAACTGGCAGATCGAGCCACAGGACATCATCTTTCTGCCTGGCCTCGTTGCCGGAATCAACCTGGTGATCCGCTCGTACGGGAAGCCTGGCGACGAGGTCGCTGTTTTCACCCCATCCTATCCGCCGTTCCTGTCGTCGCCGGTGAACAACGGGCTCGTGACAAAGCAAATTCCCATGGCCGAGTCCGTGGTCGGTGGCGGATCACGCTTTGATCTTGACTTCGACGCGTTTGAGCGCGCGCTCACGCCCAAGACCTCGCTGTATATCCAGTGCCACCCGCATAACCCGACCGGTCGCGAGTATTTGGGGAAGGAACTCGAGCGCCTGGGGAAGATCTGCATCGACCGCAACATCGTGATCTGCTCGGATGAAATCCATTGCGATCTGACCCTGGATGGCCGGCGGCACTTGCCGATGGCGTGCGTGTCCCCCGAGATTGCCCAGAACTGCGTCACCCTCATGGCGCCGAGCAAGACGTTCAACATTCCTGGCCTTGGCGTTTCGTTTGCAATCGTCCAGAACCCCGTCCTGCGCGAGCGGATGAACGCGGCTGCGGCGGGTCACATCCCGCATGTGAACGCGTTTGGCCTGGCCGCCTGCGAGGCAGCCTATTCCGAGTGCGATCACTGGCTGGAAGACCTGCGCACGTATCTCGCCGCGAACCGGGACTACATGCTGCAGTTCATCGCGAAGCGCATGCCGCAGATCGAGGCGACCAGGCCTGAGGCGACGTATCTCTCGTTTCTTGATTGCCGCGAGACAAAGATTACGGGCAGCCCATACCTCTTCTTTCTTGAGAAGGCCGGAGTCGCGCTTAATGATGGCACGACGTTTGGGGCGGGCTTTGAGCGGCACGTCCGGCTGAACTTTGGTTGCCCGCGCTCTCAGCTCACGGAAGCGCTAGAGCGGATGGCCAACGCGCTGGATGACATTTGAGCGAACTGCCATAACCTGTTGACGATCGAACGCCGCGCCAGAAGCCGTCGCGCCCAATTGAATCTCAGCCCCTCAGCGCCCGCGCAATCTGTCGGAGCGTCGGCTTGCTGCCGGAGAGCAGGGTTTGCGCCCGGAAAACACGGGCGGACCCAACCAAAGCCACGACCGCGGTGACGGCCATCCCAAGCGCGGTGACGAGGAGTTGCCACTCAGGTACCGCCGTTTGGGCCATCCGCATCGGCATGGCCGTGGGGGCGGTGAAGGGGAACATACTGAGGAAGACCGAAAGCCCGCCTGTGGGCTGCGACGCCAGCGCGCTATTGATGTAGACCGGGATCAGGATCGGAACGATGACGAAGAAAGTGTACTGGGCCGCCTCGCGCGAGCCCGGCATCAACGCCCCCAGCCCGCCCATCAGGCTCGCGTAGATCAAGTAGGCCAGCACGAAATACACCACCAGCCAGGCGATCAGGGCGGGCGTTATCGTCGCCAACAGCGATGAAACATACGGCACTGAGCGGGCAACATTCAGCCCCGACAGGGCCGAACCCAGCCACAATGCGAGTTGGGCGAAGCCAACCAGGCCCAGGCCCATGATCTTGCCCACCATGAGTTGGACCGGCGAAACAGACGACATCAGCACTTCAATCACCCGGTTTTCTTTTTCGGTTGTAATCGTCTGCATCAGGAAGCTTGAGGCGGTCAGCAAGGTGGTCATCAGCACGATCGCCATCCCAATTCCCAACGGCGAGAAGCCGCCCGGATCGGCGCTCACGGTTCCAGGGCCGGTCCGGGTCGGCGCGGCCCGCGTCCGGCTTGAGAGCGCCACCGGCTTGGCGAGGCGTTTTGCCAGACTTGTGTCCGCGACCAGGGCATCCTTCAATATCGCGGCGAAGCGCTCGGTCGTTTCGGCGCTGTCGAGTAAGTTGAACTGGCGGGCGACCACCCGCACGCCGCCGGCCGTTACATAGTCGAGTGGGACGACGAAAAATTGATCGATTTCGGCGCGATCAAGGGCGGTTCGCGCGGCAGGCTCGCCTGGGAAGAGGCGCCAGCCTCCGTCGGGCAAGACTGGCCCGACCCGGCCCATCCCGTCAACAACGCCGATGGGCTTGCCGCCCGCCTTCTGGCGCGACTCAACCGCGGCTGCGGTCGCCACACCGCTGGTCGCAATGACGATGGCGATCACGACCCCGGTCAGGAGCGGAACCCCGATGATCCCAAACCAAAAGACCGGGCGGGAAACAAGCCCGAGAAACTCGTGGCGCATGACGATCAGTAGCGTTTTCAATCGCGCAAGCCCTCCCACACTTCCTTCAGCCGTACCCGCTGCCCGAAGCGCAGCATGCCAATCCGGAACACCCGGGCGGCCAGCCAGAGCCCGCCAGCCACGCTGGCGGCCAGGATCGCGAATGCCGCCCCGACTTGCCAGACAGGAACCGGCGCGGCTGCATAACGCAAGAGCAACGCCAGTGGCGCGGACAGCGGAAACAGGCTCAGGATGACGGCGATGGGCCCATTTGGATCGAGGAAGAAGACTGGAATGAAGAACTCCGGCGCGAGCGCCAGCAGGACAAAGGGCGACGAGAGATTCTGGCCATCCCTGGCGGAAGTGACCAGGGATCCGATCCCGCCCAAGACCGAGGAAAAGAGCAAATACTCGAGCACAAACATGAGAAGTGCGATTGCGATGAAGCCCGGCTCGATCCGGACCCCGGCCAGAAACGGAATGCGCTGGCTCGCAAGCGACAGGGCGATCAGGCAGGCCGCCGTCCAGACACCCACCTGGGTCAGCCCGACCGCGGCCAGGCCCAGGACCTTGCCCGTCATCAGCGCCATCGGGCTGACGCTGGCGACAACGACCTCCATTGTCCGGTTTTCCTTCTCCTCGATGACGGCCTGCATCAAGTATTGCGCGCCGCTGAAAAGCCCAACGATGAACAGCATCCCAAACACGATGGGCAGGACAAAGCCGGAGATCAATCCCGCGCCATCGGTGACCCGGGATCCATCGGCGGTTTCAAAACTGAATTCCGGACCGCTCAGAATGCGCTCCCGCTCTCCTTCCGGGCGATCGGCGAGGGCGGCGCTGGCCGCAAAACGTTCGAAAGCGCGTTCAACGCCGCGTGAGGGGCGGTTTTCCCAGAAGATCTCCTCCGCTCCAAGGGTAGTCGCATACTCTGGGGCGAGGGCAAAGGCGGCGATTGCCTCGCCGCGCTGGAGCATTGCCCGCGCCTCGGCGGCCGTCTCGACCCGCGCGAACGTGTTGATGGCCCCGCTTTCGGGCCGCGCGCGTGAGAGGGCCCTACCGGGGTCAACATACGCGATGACACCCCGATCGGCCAATTCGATCACCGTAAACACCACGATCAGGATCGCGCTGATGACGCCGATCATGATCAGGGGCATGAGCAGGGCGATGACAAAGCGCCGCCGGACAACGTGACGGGCATATTCACGCAGGGCGATTCGGGCAAATCTGGGCATGTCAGTCCGCCGCCTGTCCGGCTGAACCGTTGCCGCCCACCACCCGGACGAAGATGTCGTCCATGGTCGGCAGCGCCAGCTCAAACGAATCAATCTGCAGCCCCGGCGCGTCGGCCAGATGCTGAAGCACGCGCTGCGGGCTCAGGCCCGGCCCGAGCGTAAGGGTGCGCACGTTGCCGCGCAGGCCGCCATCGCTCACCCCCGGCAGGGCGGGCAGGTCCCCGCGCGCGATGATGCGGACGGCGTTTTCGGCATACCTCCGCCGTATCTCGTCGACAGCGCCATACAAGACACTGCGGCCCGCGTCAATCAAGACAATCCGGTCGCACATTTCCTCGACCTGGTGCATCTGGTGGGTGGACATGATCAGAGTCGCCCCGCGCCGGCGCTCCTCGAGCAACATTTCCTGGGCCAGGCGGGTGTTCACCGGGTCCAGGCCACTGAAAGGCTCATCGATGATGAGAACGTCCGGCTGGTGGATTAAGGTGGCAATGAGCTGGGCCTTCTGCTGCATCCCCTTGCTCAAGTCATTCACCTTCTTGCGCCGGTGCTCAATCAAATCGAATTGCTCAAAGTAGGCTTGGGCGCGTTTGCGAGCGACATCTCGCGGCACGCCTTTCAGCTCGGCTAGATAGACCAGACACGCCTCGAGGGTCATGTCGCGATACAGCCCGCGTTCCTCGGGCAAATACCCGATTCGCGCCTTCTTGGCCTCGCTCATGGGGCCGCCCAGGATTGCAACCGTTCCCCCGTCCGGTTTGAACAGGTCAAGGATGATCCGAATTGTCGTG
>JBKJQK010000470.1:0-8840 GCA_046594095.1 Anaerolineae bacterium
GAACAGATCATCCAGGCGTTTCTGTTTCTATGCGGGCTGCTCTCCATCCTCACGACCCTCGGCCTCGTCCTCGCGCTCGGCTCCGAGGCGCTCCGCTTCTTCCAGGATCCGGCGGTAAAGCTGCTTGACTTCCTGACCACCACTCGCTGGTCCCCAAACATCGGGCAGTTCGGCGTGCTTCCGCTGGTAACCGCGACACTCATCACGACCCTGATCGGGCTGCTGCTTGCGATTCCCATGGGATTGGCGGCCGCCATCTACCTCAGCGAGTACGCTTCGCCCCGCGCGCGATCGTTGCTAAAGCCCATGCTGGAAGTTCTGGCCGGGATTCCGACCGTCGTTTACGGCTACTTTGCGTTGATCTTCATGACGCCTATCCTGCGCGCCGCGTTTGGAAACGACAACGTAAAAATCTACAACATGGCTTCCGCCGGCCTCGTCATGGGCATCATGATCATCCCGCTGATCTGCTCGATGAGTGAGGATGCGCTCGGTTCGGTGCCGCGCGCCTTGCGCGAAGGCTCATTTGGCCTCGGCGCGACCCGCCTTGAAACGAGCCTGAGGGTTGTCGTACCGGCCGCGCTATCCGGCATCATTTCCGCAATCGTCGTTGGCGCATCCAGGGCCGTCGGCGAAACCATGATCATGGCCCTTGCAGCCGGCGCAGGGCCGAACTTCACCTTCAATCCGTTTGACTCCGCCGAGACCATGGCCGGGCATATCGCCCGAATCTCCGGCGGCGATGTGGATTACAACAGTATTGACTACACCAGCATTTTCGCCGTCGGGTTGGCCCTCTTTCTAATCACGCTGCTATTGAACTTCGTCAGCCGCTACTTCGTCGCAAGATTCCGGGAAGTGTATGAGTGACGCGTTGAATAAACCGGGTTCTCCGGGACCCATTTCGGGAAGCGGCGCGACGTCAGCCGGTATCGCCGGCCGCCAGCGGCGAGCCGAGTTGGGCCAGCGCTCGATGCTGGCGTCACTGGCGTTTGCGCTTCTGGCCCTGCTCGCGCTATTGACGACCATCGTTAACGGCGCGTTTGGCGACGTCATCATCCGCCAGTTGACCGATCCGGCATTGCTGGCCGATCAACCGCTCGAATTGCTTTCCCGAGACGCGCTGGTCGCGATCTTGTTTGAAAAGGCGGCCGAGGGAAACATCGACGGCCTGACGAACGGCGTGCTTCGCAGGTTCGAGAGCGAAAAGCCGTTTGCCGAGCGCGCCCAGGAAGATGTGCTGGCGCTGGTTTACCAACGTGTCGTCAAACAGGAAACGGTGGACAGCTTTACCCTCGGTGAGACGCTTTTCGAGCGAGCCAGGATCGAGGCGGAGGTCCGCGAGCTTAATGACCGCCGCTCGGCCAGCGAAGGCGTGGCCAAGGCCGTTTTCCGCTCGTGGCTTACGCCCGACTTCCTGACCCGGACGATGAACTCAATCCCTGATCTTGCGGGCGCGCGCACGGCCATTCTCGGGTCGCTGGCCATGATTGCCTTGACGATGCTGATCGCGGTGCCCATCGGGGTCGGCGCCGCCATCTACCTCGAGGAATATGCCGGCAGGACCAGGCTGAACCAGATCATTCAGACCAACATCAACAACCTGGCGGGGGTGCCGTCCATTATTTACGGAATGCTGGGTTTGCTCATTTTTGTCCGCGCGCTGGAGGCGCTCACAAGCGGCGCCGTATTTGGCGTCACCGGCAACAACGGCCGGACGCTCCTTTCGGCCTCCCTGACGATGGCGCTGCTCGTGCTCCCCATTCTGATCATCAACGCCCAGGAGGCGATTCGGGCCGTGCCCGGCTCGCTCCGCCAGGCCAGCTTCGGCGTCGGGGCAACGCAATGGGAGACCATCCGCGATCACGTCCTTCCGTACTCCCTTCCAGGCATCCTCACCGGAACGATCCTTGCGCTGAGTCGGGCCATGGGCGAAACGGCCCCGCTGATTGTGGTGGGCGCGTCGACCTTTATCGTCACCGATCCGAGCGGGCCCTTCTCCAAGTTCACCGCCCTGCCCATCCTCATCTACAACTGGACGGCCCAACCGGGCGAGCAATACCGCAACATCGCCGCCGCGGCCATTGTCGTTTTGCTCTTCCTGTTAATCTCGCTGAATCTCAGCGCAATCCTGCTCCGAAACCGGTACGGAAGACGCGCCTGACCCTGCCCAACCGCTCTCAAGACCTCCATGACAAATAGCTCACCGAACCTCGCGATTACGCGTCCCAATTCTGGCGCCATGATCGCCGCTGCCGCGGCGCCGGAACCGGGCATCAAGATGCGGGCCGAGAAACTCGACATCTTCTACGGGGCATTCCGGGCCGTCGCCCAGGTTTCGCTGCCCATCCGCGAGCGCAAGATCACGGCCATCATCGGGCCGAGCGGCTGCGGGAAGAGCACACTCCTCCGCTCGTTCAACCGGATGAACGACCTGGTGGCCACGGCCCGGGTTGAAGGCACAATCACCCTCGACGGCGAAGACATTTACGCGTCGAACGTGGATGCTGTGGCCGTGCGCCGCCGGGTGGGGATGGTCTTTCAGCGGGCCAACCCGTTTCCCAAATCGATTTACGACAACGTCGCGTATGGCGTCCGACTGGCAGAACCGCGCATGCCAAAGTCCGAACTCGATGGGATCGTCGAGGACAGCCTCAAGCGGGCCGCGCTGTGGGATGAGGTCAAAGACAAGCTCAAACAGTCGGGGACGGCCCTGTCAGGCGGGCAGCAGCAGCGCCTGTGCATTGCCCGCGCCATCGCCATCGAGCCCGAGGTGATCCTGATGGATGAACCGTGCAGCGCGCTCGACCCCATCGCGACGATCAAGATCGAGGAATTGATGCAAGAACTCAAGCAGCGCTACACCATCGTCATCGTCACCCACAACATGCAGCAGGCCGCCCGGGCCAGCGATTACACCGCGATGATGATGATGCGGCCTGACCGGGCCGGCGAGATGATCGAACTCGACAACACCCAGATCGTGTTCACCACGCCCAGCGACAAGCGAACTGAGGACTACGTTTCGGGGAGATTCGGATAATCATGGCGACTTCCTCAGCGCGCCCAGCCTTGGACCGCGACCTAAACCGGCTGCTGGCGGATCTGCTCCGGCTCGGCGGTCAAGTGGACCAGCAACTTGACCGAGCGATGCGGGCATTGCGCACGCGCGACCTGCAACTCGCCCGCCAGGTGGCCGAGGTAGACGAGCGGCTGGACCAATTGCGCTACCGGCTCGAAAAGGAGTGCGTGGCGACCATCGCCCTGCAACAGCCGGCCGCGACCGATTTGCGGCGCATCGTCGCCATCGCCCACATGACCGTTGAACTCGAACGGATGGCCGATCATGCCCGCGGCATCGCGACCATCGCCCTGCGCCTTGCCGATGAGCCCATGCCGTTGTCCCTGGATGACGCCGGCCGGATGCAGGAAGTGGCCCGCGAGATGACCCGCCTGGCCCTGGATGCCTTTGTGCGGCTCGATGCCCCGCTTGCCCGGCGCGTGGCGGCCATGGACGATGAAATCGACGGCCTGTATCGGAAATCGCTCGAGCGAATTACCACCTACATGCGCCAGCACCCGGAATCGGTGACCGCCGCAACCTATCTTCTGTGGGTCGTTCACAACCTCGAGCGGGTCGGCGATCGGGCGACAAACCTGTGCGAGCGGGTCATCTTTGCGGCCACCGGAGCGCTGGGCGACTATAAGCCCGAACAGGCGCCCGCGCCGGGCTGAACCACATGCCATCCATCCTTTTGGTCGAGGACGATCCCACCCTCGCGGCCCTCCTCGCTGAGCAACTGCGCGCCGAGGGCTATGAGGTTTTGACCTGCGCTGATGGCGAGAAGGGTCTGCAGGCCGCGCGCGCGCACGCGTGGGATCTTTTTCTGGTCGACGTCATGCTGCCCCGCCTTGATGGCCTGTCGCTATGCCGGATTCTGACCAAAGAGACCGAGGCGCCCGTCATGTTGCTCACCGCGCGCGGGACAGAGGCTGACCGAGTGATCGGCCTTGACTCCGGCGCCCACGATTACGTGGTCAAGCCGTTTGGAATGCCCGAGCTACTTGCCCGGGTTCGCGCTGCCCTGCGCCGGACTGGACGCAAGTCAGCGGCGGTGCTTCGGGCGGGGGAACTGGTGGTCGACACGGTCGCTCGCCGGGTTTGGGTTGGGCCGCGTGAAGTCCGGCTAAGTCTGAAGGAATATGAGCTGCTGCACGCTCTGTTGCGCAACCATGGAGCGGTGCTATCGCGCGACTATCTAATTTCCCAGGTTTGGGGGGTCGACTTTGCGGGCGATACCCGCACGCTGGATGTCCATGTGCGCTGGCTCCGCCAGAAGCTCGAGGCTGACCCATCGAATCCGGCGTTGATCCAAACGGTGCGCGGCGTCGGATACCGGATAGACTAGGGCGCTTGGAACTCACCCCCACCTTTTGGCTCGTTGGCGCGCTGGCGGCTTTCATCATCGGCTTTTCGAAAACCGGTGTGCCGGGCGTCGGCATCCTGGCCATCCCCCTCATTGCAGGACTTTTTGGCGGACGCGCCTCGCTTGGGGCGACGCTGCCGCTCCTGCTTGGCGCCGATATCGTGGCGGTGGCGCTCTACCGGCAGCATGCTCAGCGTGATACGCTGCTCAAGCTCGCGCCGTCGGTGCTGATTGGCTTTGTGATTGGCATCAGCGCGTTCCTGCTCCTGGACGACCAGAGAGGCGCAAAGGATCAGATCGGCGTTGTCATCGGCTGGATTGTGCTGATCATGGTGATTGCGCAGGTTGCGCGGATGCGGCTGGGGGACCTGCTTTCTCCGTCCTCGCCGGCCGCCACGGCAGTTGCCGGCATATTGGGCGGATTCGCCACCATGATGTCCAACGCAGCGGGTCCCATCATGCAGATCTATATGACCGGGCTTAAGCTGGACAAGATGGTCCTGATGGGCACCTTCTCCTGGTTTTTTCTGATCTTCAACGCGATCAAGATTCCGATCTACGTCGGCCTCGGAATCGTTGCGCCGGACAAGCCCTTCTTTACCGCCGAAGGGCTGGCGTTTTGCGGGGCAATGCTGCCCCTGGTCGCGCTGGGAACCCTGGCTGGACGCTGGCTGCTCCATCGCATCCCGCAGCGCGCCTTCACCATCGTCGTGCTGATCCTGTCAGCGGTTGCCGCCGTCCGCCTGATCGCGTCCAGCTGACGCGCGGTCAAACGTGCTCGGGGTGGCCTTGCCGCCGAACACGCTCACCCTCGGGCGCGGCCATGTCGGCAGGCGGTCGGGTCACAAGAGCGGGCACCGAGGCATGTCGGATCACGGAGTCGGCCACACTCCCGACGAGGGCGCGTTTCAGGCCGCCGCGTCCCCGAGTTGACATAACATTCATGTCTTTCTGGATGTCCTCGGATCCTTCTGCGGCCCCGTTTCGACTGGCCGATTGGCCAGTTGTAGCGGGCAAACCGAGGTGCGGCGACTAAGCTAAGAACCGCGAACTGCCGGTTTAGCAGGCGTCAGGCACAACCTAAGCCGGAGCCGCGGACCGGCGCGAGAGAGCATGCCCCTCTTCGGCCAGGATGCCACTGATGTGGCGCCGGAAGTACTCGTCCTCCCCCTCCAGATGGCGCGAGAGAGCGCGCCGGAAGTCCTCCCGCAGACACCACTCGCGCATGTAGTCCTCCCAGGACTGCCAGCGCCGGCGGGTTTCCGGATCCATTTTGTCTTCATAGACGAGGATGAATGCCCGTTCAAACAGGGCCACCAGAACCCCAAAAATCAGGTGCCGCTGGTCCTGCTGATCAAGGCTGAACTCGACCAGAGGGGTGTCGCGGAGCAGCTTGAGCTCGGGGTATTGCAGCAGGAGCTTGATGAACTCGACATACTCGTCGCTCAAGCGCTGGTAGATCTCCTCCTGCTTTTGTTGTAACTCCAGCCGCTCATTCTGGCGCTGCCGGCGCGCTTCCCACAGAAAGCTCAAAATCGCCAACGGAACGCCAATGACGAGGGCGATATTACTGGCCAGGTTCCAAGACTGCTCGATTTCGGGGCTCATAGGGTCATTCTCCACCCGAACCCGGGCGGCTCGACCGCGCTCAAACGTTCCGGCCGGCCTCCGATGAGACGACTGGCCAGGTGGCTCTGGCTGGCTGGCTAGGCCCTGACTGGCCAAGGAGGGGGTTACGCGGCACATCGCCCATCGTACAACTGTATTCATGGCAAGTCTACGACCGTTCGTCACCCTTGAAGGCAACGAGGCAGCCGCCCATGTCGCCTATAGAACCAGTGAAGTCATCGCCATTTACCCGATCACACCGTCATCGGGGATGAGTGAGTTTTCGGACCAATGGATGAGCGCCGGATTGCGCAACCTGTGGGGCACCGTGCCCATCGTCCAGGAGATGCAATCCGAGGGCGGGGCCGCCGGGGCCGTGCACGGGGCGCTGCAAACCGGAGCGCTGGCCACGACATTTACGTCCAGCCAGGGTCTCCTGCTCATGATCCCGAACATGCACAAGATCGCCGGTGAACTGACCAGCGCGGTCTTTCAGGTGGCAGCCCGCTCCCTTGCCGCCCAGGGTTTGTCGATCTTCGGCGACCATTCCGACGTCATGCAGACCCGCAGCGCGGGCTGGGGAATGCTGTTCTCGAACTCGGTGCAGGAAGTGATGGACCTGGCCCTAATCTCCTTCGCGAGCACACTCGAGGCGCGGGTCCCATTTCTGCATGTCTTCGATGGCTTCAGAACCTCCAGCGAAATCAACAAAATTCAGCCCCTGAGCGACGATGATTTGCGGGCCATGATCGATGACCGTCTGGTCCGCGCCCATCGCGCCCGGGCGCTGACGCCCGACAAGCCCGTCATGCGCGGCACGGCCCAGAACCCGGATATGTATTTCCAGGGCCGCGAGTCCTCCAACCCGTTTTACCTGGCGACCCCGACGATCGTCCAGAACGCGATGGACCGCTTTGCGACCATCACTGGCCGGCAATACCGCCTGTTCGACTACGCCGGCGCGCCGGACGCCGATCGGGTGATCGTCATCATGGGCTCGGGCGCCGAGACCGTGGAAGACACCGCCAACTATCTGAACGCGCGCGGCGAAAAGGTCGGCGTCCTCAAAGTCCGGCTCTTCCGGCCTTTCTCGGTCGAGCACTTCATCCATGCCCTGCCCGCCAGCGTGCGCGGCATCGCCGTGTTGGATCGGTGCAAGGAGCCCGGCTCAGCCGGCGAGCCGCTGTATCAGGACATTGCCACCGCGATCACCGAGGCGCGCTTCTCGGATCACCTCCAGAGCGCCGCAAACCTGCGCACCCTCGTGGGCGGGCGCTACGGCTTGTCTTCGAAAGAATTCACCCCCGCGATGGTCAAGGCCGTCTTCGACGAACTACGCAAGCCGCAGCCGAAGAACCACTTTACGATCGGCATCTACGACGACGTTACCTTTACCAGCCTGAGCTACGACACGGCGTTTGACATCGAGCCGCCCGAGACCGTCCGAGCGATGTTCTGGGGGCTGGGCGCCGATGGCACGGTCGGCGCAAACAAGAACTCGATCAAGATCATCGGCGAGGAAACAGACAACTACGCCCAGGGTTACTTTGTCTACGACTCCAAGAAGTCGGGCGCGCGCACCGTATCGCACCTGCGCTTCGGCCCAAGGCCGATCCGGGCGCCGTATCTGATTCAGCATGCCAACTTCATCGGCGTGCACCAGTTTGGCTTCTTTGAGCGCTACAACATCCTTGAAACCGCGGCCGAAGGTTCGGTCGTGCTGGTCAACAGCGCGCACAGCGTTGAAACCGTGTTCAGCAAGCTGCCCCGCCTGGCGCAGCGCCAGATTCTGGACAAGAAGTTGCGGCTGTATGTCATCGATGCCTATAAGGTGGCCGAAGCGGCGGGGATGGGCAACCGGATCAACACGGTGATGCAGGTGTGCTTCTTCGCCATCAGCGGGGTGCTTCCCCGGGATGAAGCGATTGCCCGAATCAAGGACTCGATTCGCAAGACCTACGCCAAACGCGGCGAGAGTGTCGTGCTCAAGAACTTCGCCGCGGTCGACCAAACCCTCGAACATCTGCATGCCGTGCCGATTGCCGAGAACACGGCCGCCAACGGCGCCGAGATGCCCCGGGTCGTCCCTGCCGAGGCGCCCGAATTCGTCCAGAAGGTCACCGCCCGGATGATCGCCGGCGACGGCGATTTGCTGCCCGTCAGCGCGATCCCGGTGGATGGCACCTACCCCACCGGCACGACCCAGTGGGAGCGCCGCAACATCGCGCAGGATGTGCCGGTCTGGGATCAGGATCTATGCATTCAGTGCGGCAAGTGCATTTTCGTTTGCCCGCATGCGGTCATCCGGGCCAAGGTGTATGACCCGGCCCTGCTCGCGGGCGCGCCGGAGACGTTCAAGTCCGCTGATGCGCGCTGGAAGGAGATGCCCGGCCAGCGCTACACGCTGCAGGTCGCGGTCGAGGACTGCACCGGCTGCACCCTGTGCGTCGAAGCCTGCCCAGTAAAAGACAAGACGCAGGTCGGGCGGCGGGCAATCAACATGGTCGAGCAGCGCCCGCTGCGGGAGTCTGAAGCCGCGAACTGGGAGTTCTTCAAGGAGCTGCCCGAGATAAAGCGCGACGACGGGTTGGTTTTCGCAAATGTCAAGAATTCGCAGCTCCTTCAGCCCTTGTTTGAGTTCTCGGGCGCCTGCGCCGGCTGCGGCGAAACGCCCTATATTCGGTTGGTCACGGCCCTCCTGGGCGACCGGATGGTTGTCGCGAACGCCACCGGCTGCTCGAGCATTTATGGCGGCAACCTGCCGACAACCCCCTGGAGCCAGAACAAGACCGGCCAGGGCCCGGC
>JBKJQK010000432.1:0-3262 GCA_046594095.1 Anaerolineae bacterium
AGACACGGCAGGACTGCCCCGGCGCCAGCGTAATTGCGGGGAAGATGAAGTCCTGGCCGGGGTCACCGGCGTTTAAGCGCCACCCCTGCATATTCACGGCCGCGGCGCCGGCGTTCAGGATCACCGCGTATTCGTCGCTCTCGGTCCGCGGCACAACGCCATCGTACTGAATATGTTGGATGATGACGTTGGGCGCAGCCGGGGCTGGGACTGGAGTGGCCGTCGGCGGCGGGCGCGGCAGCGGCGCGACTGGCGGTATGGGCGTCCAGGTTGGCGGTGCGGCCAGCAGCTTGGCGGCGGGAGGCTGCGCGGTTGCGGTTGATTGTGGCAGGGCGGCGAACGCCAACGCGGGCGCGCGCGTCTCAGCGACAAAGGTGGCGGTGGGCTCAGGGGTGGCCGTCGCAGTTGGCTCGGGCCTTGGCGTCCGCGTCGGGTCCGGGAGCTTTGACGGGGTTGCCGTGGGGGGTGGCCTCGTCGGCGCCGAGTGGGCGGGTTCGGTAGGGCTGATAGCCTTCGCGTCCGTCCGGGTTGGGGTGGGCGCGACAGCCGAACAGGCCGCCAGCAGGAGAGCCAATAGCAGCCCTGGCGCCCAGCGGCCAACTGAGAATCTCGACACGATGTTCATGAGGATGAGATCAACGGTTGCAGTTGTCAACGGCCGGATGGGTAGCTTTGCGACGCCAAGCGGGTAGAAATGGGCGGCTGCCCACCGTCGCTTGCGTCCTCACTACGGTTGGGCTATAACACTGGACAGGGGAAGGCAAGTCGGGCCGGCCGCATTGCCGAGCCGCGAAATCGTATGGATCGTCAGACCTTCATCGACCGCATTCAGGAAGCCCTGCCCGTCGGCACGGTGCTGCATAACCCCGGCCGCGGCACATCGACCATTCTGAGCTATTCCGACGCCAACATTGGCTACCGGCGGGGCGGGTCGCGTTTCACGGTGAGCTTCGACAACCTCTATCGCGCGTATGCCCGGTATTCCGGCAAGATGGTCTCGACGACTGATCTCCATGGATGGGCACCCGGGATATTTGATTCAAAGCAGGGCGGCCACTCGTGCAACTGCACCTTTCTGTTCATGGTGCTGAGAGATCTGGGTGAGGCGCCGGTAATACGTGGACGCGGCGTGCAGCGCAATCCGTTCTTCGTCGAGATTCAGAAAGTGACGTCAGTACCGAAACTGGCCAACGGGTCTAAACTGTAACCTGCCATGACGACCGTTCCCCAAGGCAACCGACGGATGAGGGCCCCAGTCAACACTCAAATGGGCACAGGCTTCTGTCATGGATGGCTGTGCTGTTCGAGATTCTGACATGCCGCCCGCCCGTAAAAACTGGTCCCGCTCCGAGTTGATCATCGCCTTCAACCTCTATTGCAAAACGCCGTTCGGTCGGATACATATCCACAACCCCGAGATCATCAAGCTCGCCGAGTTGCTCCGGCGTACGACGGGCGCTGTGTCGTGGAAGCTGGCCAACTTTGCGCGGCTCGATCCATCCTTGCAGAAGCGCGACATCGCGGGAGCCACGCACGGAGGCAAAGGCGACGTCGCTGTCTGGAATGAGTTCAGCGGCGACTGGGCCAGGTTGAGCTTCGAAAGCGAGTTGGCGCTCGCGGAGTTGATGAACAAGCCTGTCTTGCCATTTTCTGACGCTGAAGAGGTTGACCTTCCGCGCGAAGGAATGGAACGCGAAGCGATCGTGCGAGTGCGGGTCAATCAGCGCTTCTTCCGAGAAGCCGTATTGGCTGCTTACGACTACCGCTGTTGCATCACAGGACTCGCGCTCACCGAATTGCTCATCGCCAGCCACATCGTCCCGTGGGCGAAGGATTCCGCGAATCGGGTCAATCCGCGAAACGGCCTATGCCTGAATGCCATCCACGACCGGGCGTTCGATCGCGGTCTGATCACCGTCACGGCCGAAAGCCGCGTGCGTGTGTCGCGCAAGGTTATCGCTTCAGACCATGACCCGGCCGTGCATGATCTGCTGCTGAAGTATGAGGGTGCCGAAATGCGTTTGCCAAGGAAGTTCCTCCCAGAGCGGGCCTTTCTTGCGTATCACAACGAACACGTCTTTCAGGCGTGATTGCTCACCCCGCACCTTCACCGCCAGCGCCCGGCTGGTCCGGATGCCCGGGCGCTCGACCAGTCAGTAGCCTTCACACGCCCCGCCGCAAGTATCGCCATGATCGCCCAGGCTGAGAGCGCGTTCACGGGCAGCCGCCCGATCAGGACCGCCCGGAATACAGAACCAAGAACTTCGCGCTACCCCGCCCACTGGGGACTCTGGGTGCAAATGGGTGGGGACTTTGGGTGCAAAGCGACAGGCATCGAGGCTGAAGGCGGCAGTCGCAACAATGAGGCGCTGGACCTCCTCGTCGCCCAAGCGCACAATGCCCGCCTGATCGCCGGCAGGACCACCTGCAAATCGAGCTCGGCCTCGGCGTCCGTCCCCCGTGCGCACTGATCAGTATCTCGCGCATTCCGGGTCTCGTCGCCATCCAGAATGAGGAGGGCGTCATCAATCTCAGCCAAAAGGTTACCCGCGCCGATGTCGGCGCCGACCTGCGGTTGGCCGCGATCGCCGAGCAGCTGGTCGCCGCGTGCCGCGAAGTCGTCGCGCCGCAGATCCGCAACCGGGGGACCGTCACCGGCAACCTGATCACCATCCGAGCGTTCATCCCGGTGGTCTGACCGCTAGCCCGCGGCTGAACACGACCTGCCCCGGCGTGAGCGCAAGGACGGCGATCTTCGATTGTCTGGACGATCATTCCCACGGCCCGCCCGGCGGCCAATTCTCTCCAAAGGGTCTCTGCCCAACGATCAAGTCGCGAATGGGCCCGAGGAAAGCGCGGATGCGCTCGCCGATCAGCGTGAAGTCCTGCGGCGGCGCTTGCCGAAATGCCCCTGAGCGCAGATAGGCGCTCCAACGAGTCTGGAGGTCTCGATTGCTGGAGACCGGCGCGCCGAGCGCGTCAGGAGTCTCGGCTGTCCAAGCTGTCCTGCGTCGCTCAAAACAGGCGAAGACCGCATCGTGAAGCGCGGAGCCATCAAAGGCAAACGCCGATGAAAGCGTCCTGATGTCGCGGAAGTCATTATGCGGTGGCCTCCAGAACCGCGCGCAGCCTGCGCGAGGGCAGTGCCTCGAGCGCGCGGTAGAGCGCATCCGCCGTCACCTGTTTCCGGCGGAGTGCCTCGCGGAGCGCCTCCATGGCTGCTTCCCGTCCGATCAGGCGCTCATACCGGAAGCAATCGACA
>JBKJQK010000011.1:0-9209 GCA_046594095.1 Anaerolineae bacterium
GCCGCCTAGTATCCACCGTCAGCCGCCCGCGGTCAAAAACGCATGGATTGCCAGCGCCGCCAGCCGCGCGGTCCGGCCGTCAACGTCGTAGCGCGGGTTGACCTCGGACAGCTCCACGAGGCGGGTGCGGGTCTCGGTCCCGGCTCGCGACCACAACGCAATGAACTCTTCTGCGCCCAGGCCGATCGGGCTGACCGCCGAGACGCCGGGCGCATCTGCGCCCCGGACGGCGTCCATGTCGAAGCCCCAGAAGATCGCGTCGGCGTCGGCGGCCAGGGCCGCATCCACGACGGTCATCAGCCCTTGCGCCCGCCAGGCGCTCAGGCTGATGGCATGCGCGCCGCGCCCGGTCAGGTAGTCGAGGTAAGCGACGGCGTTGGCCTGAGGCTGGTAGCCCAGCTCGTAGAAACGCTCGGGCGCGAGGAATCCGCCCTCGATGAGCTGCCGGTAGGGCGTGCCGCTATTCATCGGCGTATCGGCGCGCACGTCGAAATGGGCGTCGATGTTGAAGGCCAACATCCGCGCTGACACGAGGGCCAGGGCCGAGGCGTCTGGGTACGCGATGTCGTTGCCGCCGCCCAGCACAATCAAGCGTTTGCCGTCCTCGAGGACTTGGCGGACGATGGGCTGATGCAGCTCGACGTTGGTCTCGAGGGTCGGCTGAATGGGAACATCGCCCAGGTCGAAAATGCGGGTGGGATCGACCGCCAGTCCGAGCGGAGTGAGGCGGTACAGCGCGCGCCGGATTTCGGCCGGGGCCTCGCGCGCCCCGAGCCGGCCGCGGTTGCGCTCAACGCCCATGTCCTGCGGGCAGCCGAGGATGACGACCTCGGCCCGCGCGTAGTCGGCCGGGTCGCGGGCGACGAGCTCGCCCAGGCGCGGGTCGTGCGGATCGCCCCGCTTGAAGAAGAGCGCCTCGTCGGGACGGAGGGTGAGGTCGAGGGGGCGGGTCACCCTATTTCGCCGGCAGAGACGTCGCGTAACCGACCCCGATCGCCATCCACTTCTTGAGCGCGGCTTCGGTCTTGAGTCCATCGGCATGGACGAGGATCCAGCCCCGCATCGGCCGGCCCGACATGTCGAAGCTGCGCGTGTGCGGCTTCTTGAGCGTGGCCTCCGTGTCCGCCAACGCCAGCCGGAGAATCATCTCGTCGGCGTGCACGCCGCAGGCCATGTTGCCGTCGATCATGAATCCAACTCCACCGAACATCTTCTTCTCGGTCAGCCCGGCTTGCGGGCCGAGCGCTGCCCTGATGCGATCCGCAAGTTGTGTATCGTAGGCCATGTGTGTTCCCCTTGATGCTCTTCCCTCTTCCTTTCTCCCGTTACGCTCTCAGCCAACCCAGTTTCCCGCCCGCATGACCCGCGCGACGGGATTGCCGCCAAAAGCATACGCGAGATGGCGATAGTCCGCCGCCTTGAGTAGGATCAAATCGGCCCGCTTGCCGGCCTCGATCGAACCGATCCGATCCGCCATTCCGAGCGCATGGGCAGCGTTGACCGTTACCGCGGTGAGCGCCTCGGCCGGGTTCAGGCGCTGGTAGCGGCAGGCGATGGCCATCACCAGCGGTAGCGACAGACACGGCGCCGAACCCGGATTGTGATCGGTAGCCAAGACCACGGCCGCGTCCGCGCCGACCAGCCGGCGGGCGTCGGCGAACTGGGTATTGCCGAAGTTGAAGGCGCAGGCTGGCAGGACAACCGCCGCGGCGGCGCTCGCGCCCAGCCGCCCGGCGTCGGCTTCCGTCGTCGCCTCGAGATGGTCGCACGACAGGGCGCCAGCCGCAAGCGCCATCTCCACCCCGCCCCACGAGGTGAACTGATCCACATGAATCTTCGGCGCCATCCCCAGGCGCGCTCCGGCTTCAAGAACGCGCCGGGACTGTGCGACGGTGAAGGCGTGCTCCTCGCAAAACACGTCGACGCCCAGCCGGACACCCCGCCCGGCAAAGCGCGAACCGGCATGCCAGGCCGCCGCCGCCGGCAGGATCTCATTCACGACCAGATCGACATACCCGTCCGGATTCCCCTTGAACTCGGGCGGGACGGTGTGGGCGGCCAGCACGGTCGGCACGATCTCGCACACGCCCAACGCATCCAGGCGCGCCATCGCCTCGAGCATCCGCATCTCGCTGGCCAGGTCGAGGCCGTAGCCGGTCTTGACCTCGACCGTTGTAGCCCCATGGGCGGCCAACTCGCGCAGGCGCGGCGCGGCCGACGCGGCCAGCGCTTCGACGCTCGCCGCCCGAGTCTGGCGCATCGTGCTCAGGATGCCCCCGCCGGCCGCCATGATCTCGACGTAGGTGGCCCCCCGGATGCGCTGCTCGAACTCACCGGCCCGATCGCCGCCGTAGACCAGGTGGGTGTGGCAGTCGATCAGTCCGGGGCAGACCGCCCGCCCGCCCGCATCCAGCGTCTCGCGCGCCCGCACGCGTGCCCGCACCTCGCGGGCGGGCCCGACCGCGACGATGACGCCGCCCGCGATTGCGATGGCGCCGTCATCGATGACGCCCACATCGGCGAGACCGGCGCCGCGTTTTGGCGCATCGCCGGCACAGGTCACGACCTGGCCGATATGGTCGATCAGCAGATCGACGTCGAGGGCGCTCATGGGCTCATGCTCCAGCAGTCCGCGCAAGCGTCGTCGGCGACGCGGGTGAGCGCGCCATCCGCCACCAGGACGCGGGCCGTTTCGAGGTATGGATACATCACCGTGTCCCGCTCAATGAAGGGCACCGTCTCGCGAATTAGTTTGTAGGCGGCCGACGTGCCGATGCCCATCCGCTTGTCGGCGCCCATCCGTTTGCGCCGGAAGTCGACACCCTGGGCGGCGGCCAGATACTCGATCCCGACGATGCGCTCGACGTTCTCCAGGATCTGATGCAGCTTGAGCCCGCTCGTGCAGCCCATGCTGACGTGATCCTCGACGTTGGCCGAGGTCGGGATGGTGTCGGCGCTGGCCGGGTGCGATAGAACCTTGTTCTCGGTGGCCAGCGCAGCCGCGGTGTACTGGGTGATCATGAAGCCGCTGTTCAGCCCGCCCTGCTCGGTCAAGAAGGCCGGCAGGGTCCCCGTGTTGCTGGCCTCGTCGGTTAGCCGCATCACCCGCCGCTCGGAGATGTTGCCCAGATCAGCCAGCGCAAAACCGAGATAGTCCATGGCGATTGCGAGCGGCTCGCCGTGGAAGTTGCCGCCCGACACGACCTCGATGGCGCCGTCGTCGCCGATAAAGATCAGCGGGTTATCGGTAACTGAATTCAACTCGATGTCGGTCACCCAGCGCAGATAGGCGATCGCATCCCGGATCGCGCCATGGACCTGCGGGATGCAGCGCAGAGTGTAGGCATCCTGCACGTTGGTCGAGTCGCGCCCGCGCACAAGCTCGCTCCCGGCCAGCAGGCTGCGCAAATAACTGGCGCAGTTGATCTGTTGCGGCATCGGGCGCAGGCGGTGGATGCGTTCGTCAAAAGCGGCCGTTGTGCCGTTCAGGGCCTCGACAGTCAGGGCGGCCACGATGTCGGCGCTCTGGCCGAGGCGATGGGCCCGATGCGAGGCCAGCGCGGCCAGGGCGGCCATCACCGCCGTGCCGTTGGTCAGGGCGAGGCCCTCCTTGGCGGCCAGGGTCACGGGCGCAAGACCGGCCTTGCGCAGCGCCTCGGCGCTGGGCATGCGCGCGCCCCCGAACACGGCCTCACCCTCGCCGATCAGGACCAGGGCCATATGCGCGAGCGGGGCCAGGTCGCCGCTGGCGCCGAGCGAGCCTTTGCGCGGGATGACCGGCAGGACGTTCTTATTGAGCAGATCGAGCAACAACTGGAGCGTCTCCACCCGGATGCCAGAGTGCCCGCGGGCCAGGGTGTTGGCCCGGATGAGCATGATGGCCCGGGTCATGGTCTCGTCGAAGGGCTCACCCACGGCAACGGCGTGGCTGACCAGGATGTTGCGCTGGAGCTCGCGCACTTGCTCGCGCGGAATGACCCGGTCCTTGAACGCGCCAAAACCGGTCGTGATGCCATAGGCGATCTCGCCCCGGGCGAGCAGCGTCTCGACCGCGGCCGCAGCGCGCGCCACTTGCCTACGCGCGCTGTCGCTCAGAGCGACGGGCACGCGATCCCGCGCAACCTGCATCAGTTGTTCGACCGTGAGGGACGCGCCGTTGATTTCAATCATTCTTGATGCTTTTTGGAACACGGATATACCGGATGCGCACGGATTTCCACAGATCTTTTCTGGATCTATCGCCGCGCCTGAGTTCGCGATCGCTTTTGGAACAGGGATTGGACGGATGCGCGCGGATTTGCACGGATCTTTTCTGGGTTATGCCGAATTTGGGGCTGAAGGTGGATTCAATGGATACTTTCCCGTGCGGGCGCGTTTCTTCTCTGCATCATAGATCTTGCGCCGGACTGCCGGTTCGGGGCCGAAGTTCAGCAACAGGCCAACCTCAAATTCGGTCGCGCGAAGATAGCGCACGAGTTGCGCTTCATGCTCAGCCAGGAGCTTCTCCACGGCTTTGAGTTCCACAATCACCAATTCCTGAACCACGAGGTCGGCAAAGTACTCTCCCACCGCAACATCGCCGTAGAACACCCGAACTGGGACCTCAATCTGTACATCCAGACCGCGCTTGCCAAGTTCAAGCGCGAGCGCATTGCGATAGACCTTCTCCAAGAAGCCGCTTCCCAAAGTGTTGTAGACCGCATAGAAGGCGGCGATGATCTTCTCAGTCAGATCGGCATGTTTAGTCAGCATTTCAGATCCAATCCAAAAGGATATCCATTCAAATCCGTGCGCATCCGTTTGATCCGTGTTCCTAACGACATCGCGAGCCCCGCGCTCCTATCTCAGCATCGGGATCTTGACCCCGCGCTCGCGGGCGACCTGCATCGGTTGTTCAACCGTGAGGGACGCGCCGTCAAGTTCGATAAGGGTCATTGCTCTCGAGATCATAGCCCCACGACCTGGAGCCATATTACCGTCAATATGGTTCTACGATAAAGTGGCCGTGGGAAGACGACCATCATTATTCCCGACCCGCTCTATCGGCAGGCCAAAATCTGCGCCGTGGAACGCGGCGAGACGTTTCGAGAGCTGGTTCTGGCCGCGTTGCGGCGCGAACTGACCGACGCCAGCTCAGCGGCGCCCGAACCGCCCGCCGCCGAGCGGCCCGATATCTACACGGTCAACCCGCAGGGGTTCGCCGTCCTCAAACGCAAGCGTGGAGACCCGGCGACGGTGTCCAATGCCTGGGTAAAGCGCATGCGCGAGGAGATGGGGATCTAGCGGTGTTCCATCTCCTCGACATCAACGTCCCCATCGCGCTGTCCGAGCCGGTCAACGACCATCATGCCGCCGCCCTGCGCTGGGTGGAGAAGCTCAAGCCGCCGGCCCTACATCCTGTGAGGCGCCGGGATAACGCCGAGCTGCTGCAAGAGGCTGTCGCTGATCTTCCAGCTTGGGAGAAGTTTGCAGGTCGGCAGCGAACGCCCCGTTTGGATTGACGCAGACGCTACTTTGGCATCGCGTCAGGATATGGTCCCAGGAACCGGTCTCCGTTGAAGTGAATCATGTGATCGGGATCTTCGGCGATCCAGACCTCAGATTCCCACGCAATTTGCGCAAGAAATTTCTGCATTACGCGACGAGTCTCAAAAGGGGTGACGAACACCAAACCCGCCCGACATCCAGCGAACAGATCCTTGAGTTCCTTGCGCCGCTTACCGTCAACCGGGCCAGCGCTCGCGACCGCTTCGATAAGCAGCAACCAGTTCTTCGTCAAGTGGTGGACGATCACATCAGGCGCTTTGGCGGCCGAATTCAAATTGATTCCCAAAGCCGCCAAGTACTGCGTATTCAAATGGACGAACTTGCTTTCCGTATCGCCGATGTATATCACCACGCCGCCTGGCGCAAAAGCCGGACAGAATTGCTCAACGATCGCTTTGATGAGAGGGTTCTGGTCGCCGGGCGAGAGCGCAACCTGAGAGCCGTAGGTCATCGATACTGGCACACGAGCCAGGTTTCTATTCCGGGCAATTTCATCCTTGAGGCTCGCGAGACTGACAAGATACTCCTGCAAAGCTGGCTTCCATTGCCGGCTTCCGAACGTGCGAAGCAACGAAAGGGCGCTCGATTCGATCTGATAGACGGTCCTTCCGCCATTAGTCGGCCGACTGGGGTCGTCAGGATTGCGTAGTGCAAATCTCGCCTCCACGAAGTACTTCACCGCTTCATCGCGCACGGTCTCGCGCGTGTTCGGAGCGTAACGCTTTCCATACGCGGTGTCGATGAAGTCAATAATGGGCGAGATGCCACAAAGAGGAGCCTGCGCGGTTGTCCACGGAGAATCGGCCTGTAGATCCTAGAGCGCAAGTAGCGTGTAGGCGGCAGTTTCATACCGCTGTCTTGGCAAAAACTGCAATGCGGTGAGGACCTCAATGGTCTCTGCGAGCTTCTGCTGCCTCGCCGCCGTCGCCCGGTCGGGTTTGTTTTCAGACATAGATGTGCCTGGCAACGAGTTGATCAATCTCGTCTTGAGTGAGGTCGAGATCCTCAATCTCTCGGCCCATGGCTTGCAAGGTGTGACGGTCGGGATACGCCAAGGCGCGCAGGTCTGTGGCATTCACCTGCGTGTGCCCACTGAAGCGCCGGAAATACTGGTCGACCACCGTGGAGTTCAGAAAGGCATACAAGCCAATAGCCAAGCTGCGTTCTAAGCCGTGTCCGTTCGTGTGAAAGTAGTTAAGGTGGTTCTCAAGACCGATCCAGTCGCCCTTCACCTGATCCGGGTCCAGCAAACAAGCCACGAGCCGGCGACGCTCTTCCTTCGAGGTGAAACGCTTTGTGAGCAGGTAAATGCCTGATGGCACAAGCCACCGACGGGTCTCGTCGTTGTCCAGAATAGCGTTTGCTTTACGTGCCTCACGCTTTGGCCAATGGATAGTGCCGCCGTTGAAATGACATGGATATAGCAATGGGGCAGTACCTAATTCTGGCTCCTTGCGAAGAGCATACTTGAGTCGAAAGTCCACAATACGGCCGGTAGAGACACTTATCCCCAACGAGGCAAGTGAGGAGCCGAGGCTATCGATGGCTTTTCTTGCGGCAACATGGCCCGCATCAGATGGAATGTGAATGAAACTCTCGGCGTCTTGTGGGCTAACTATTTCACCGAAGGAAACGCGCTTCTCGGTAATGGCGCCGCCCTGCTGACCGCCGCTGGTGGATATGACCAACTCGCACGGCTGGTTTCGACCCTTGACCGCATGGAAGATGATGTTCTCCTGCAAAACGCTATCGCTGTGAAAGGCGGCCGATCGGGATTCAAAGACGTGTAGTCGGCGCAACTCCATGTGGGTGAGCAGGTCCTCACGAAACGAACGAAAGTAAGGTCCGTTGCAGAAACTCCGCGGGGTAATGGCCACTAACTGACCACCGGGGACCAGCACCCGCTGGATCAAGGCGATAAAACCCGTATAGAGATTGCTTGTCTCTATGCCAGCCAGACGCAGTGCCTGTCTCGCAGTAGAGTCCGCGCTGATTTTGCGATAGGGTGGATTCACAATGGCCGCGTCAAAAGCAGGTGGCTCCTGACTGAACAAATCGCCCGCGAGGCGTGTCGAGATCTCCTGAACAAAGTCGCATTCATGAATTGTGAATGCAAACCGGATCCCTGCGCCCGCGCAACTGTTCTGGCACTCTTGCATCGTTGCGCGCAACGCCGCTACGATGTCAGGGTCAACTTCATAGAGGGTGGCCTCAATACTGCGGCCGTCTTCGTTGTACTCGCACATGCGACCAACGAACGCGGCGGTGAGCGCGCCCGCGCCTGCTCCGGCATCCAGTAGACGCACTGTGGCTGGCACCTGCTCGAACAGTGATGCCATTAAACTCGCTACGTGCGCCTCAGTCAGGAATTGTCCAAGTTGCGCTTTGTGACTTCTGGGGTGTCTGATGGCCGCAGTTCTTGTGCGATTAGGACTTGTCAAGGCGAAGTGATTGTAATGGCAGGCAGGTGTCGTGCGGCTTGCCTTCTGAATATGGGTAAACCTGGTCCCTGACATATTCCCATATCGGCATATAATCTCGGCATCGCACGCTCGCCGACAACCACCGATGCCTTCAACGCGGTTGCGGAACCGCGTCGGCGCCAGATCCTTCACTTGGTCGCCCAGGGCGAGCGCTCGGTCAACGACATCGCCCGGATGCTGCACATCACCCAGCCCTAGGCCTCGAAGCATCTGGCGGTCTTGAAGCAGGTTGGCCTGGTGAGCGTGCGCGCCGATGGACAGCAGCGGCTGTACGCCCTGTCCAGCCAGGGCCTCAAACCCATTCACGACTGGGTGAACTCCTACGAGCGCTTCTGGAACGAAAGCTTCGACCGCCTTGACGCATATCTGGACGAACTACAGAAGAAGGAGAATCCCGCATGAAACTCGCGACGCTATAACCGGCGGCGCGCCGGACAAATCATTCACTCAGGAGAAAATCACATGCGCAAAGTTGTTTCAGGATTGTTCATTTCGATCGATGGCGTCGTCGAGGCGCCCAATCTGTGGCAGTTCGATGTCTTCGACGAGGACATGGGGGCGGCCATGAGCGCCCACATCAACAGCGAGGACACCATCCTGCTCGGGCGGGTGACCTACTCCGAGTGGGCACCCTATTGGCCAACCGCGACCGACGAGCCGTATGCCAGCCATATCAACAACACGCCCAAAATCGTGGTGTCCACCACCCTCAAACAGGTCGCCTGGAAGAACTCGACTCTGGTCAGCGGTAATCTGCCAGGCGTCATCGGCGAACTGAAGCGGCAGCCGGGCAAGAACATCGGCGTGGCGGGCAGCCCAACCCTGGTCCGCTCGCTCTTGCGCGACGACCTGATCGACGAACTCATCCTGATGATCCATCCGGTCATCGCCGGGAGCGGCAAGCGGCTGTTTGCCGACGGCACCGCGCTCAAACGGCTCAAACTCGTCAATTCAGCCATCACTCGCTCGGGCGTTGCCTTTCTCACCTATCATCGATTGGCATAAACGCGGCGCTCGGTTTAGCTGTGGAACGGTTATCCTGCGGCTCCGCCCCCGGGCCTTCAGTTCCAAAAAACACAACATGTCATTTCAAGCCTATCTCGACAACAACAAAGCCAAGACCGGAAAGACCGCCGAGGAATTTCGCCTCATGGCGGCCCAAAAAGGGCCTGGTCAAGC
>JBKJQK010000253.1:0-6479 GCA_046594095.1 Anaerolineae bacterium
TTCAATGGAGGAGTGAAAATGAAATCAAAGTCCCTGATCGCATTAATTCCAACCGCGGTACTGATTGCGGCCTGCTCGGGAGCGGCGCCCACCGCCGCGCCGGCCAAGCCTACCGACGCGCCGAAGCCCGCCGCCACAGCGGCGCCGGCCAAAGTGACCGAGATTACCTGGTCGTTCTGGGGCGACGAATCGGAGGTGGCCCTGAACAACAAGGTCATCGAGTCCTTCGTGGCCAAGAACCCGGACATCAAGATCAAGACCCAGTTCGAGCCATTCGAAACCTACTTCGACAAATTGCAGGCTCAATGGGCAGGCGGGGCCTCCCCGGACGTGATGTTCCTCAACTCCATCCCCGTCTACGCCGCCAAGGGCCAGCTCATGGCGCTGGACGACCTGATTGCGCGCGACAAGTTCGACACCGCGGACTTCTACCCCGGCCTGCTGGAGATCTTCAAGTACCAGGGCAAGGTGATGGGCCTCCCGCGCGACAGCGATACCCAGGTCATCTACTACAACAAGAACCTCTTAGACGAGGCGAAGGTCGCGTATCCAAAGAAGGACTGGTCATTTGACGACTTCCGCAAAACTGCCCAGGCCCTGATCAAGAAGGATGGGGACAAGACCACCCGCTACGGCGCGGCGCTGGCGATGAGCAACCACTTCCGGATCTGGGTGTGGGCCAACGGTGGCGAGCTCTACGATGACAACTTCAAGCCGACCAAGACGCTGATCAATTCGCCCGAGGCGATTGAAGCCCTCGGCTTCCTGGGCAATCTGTTCAAGGACAATATCATCCCGTCCAACGATCAGATCAACACCGGTTCGAAGCGCGTGCAACTGTTCAGCAACCAGCAGGTTGGGCTGCTTCAGGGCAACCACTCCACCCTCCCGACCCTGATGAAAGCCAACCTTCCGTTCAAGTTCGACATCGTCCCGATGCCCCGCGGCAAGAAGGGCCCGTCGAACCTCGGCGGCGGCGCCGGCTACACGATCTACAAGGGCGTTACCGGCGACAAGCTCGAGGCTGCCTGGCGCTTTTACAAGTTCCTGAACGGCATCGAGGGCCAGACCTTCTACACCTCGAACGGCCTGATCACCCCCGCGCGCCGGTCAATGGGAAAGACCGATGCCTTCCTCAAGCAGAAGCCGGATGACCTGAGCCACCCGCTTTACATCGAGGCGGCCGAAGCGTCCCACCCGCAGCCCCAGTTCGTCAAGGCCGCCGAAGCCCAGCGCACCTGGGATAGCAACCTCGAGGAGTTGTGGGCAGGGAAGAAGGATGCCAAGACGATCGCGGCCGAACTTGAAAAGAAGATGAACGACGTTTTGACGTCGCCCTAATCGCGGTCTCGTCGGGAGCAGAATATCGGCGCGGCGGGTGCGGTTCGCGCCCGCTGCGCCGGAATTCCACCCATGACCAAACAAAGTCTCTGGCAGCAGATCAAACGGAGCGACCTCAAGGTCGCTCTGATCTTCCTGCTGCCCAATCTCGTCGGTTTCGCGGTTTTCACCGCCCGCGCGGTCGCCGAGGCCTTTCGCCTTTCTTTCTACCGGGCCGATATGCTCACGCCCGAAGTGTGGGTCGGACTCGACAACTTCATCCGACTGTTCACTCGCGACGAGTTGTTCCGAAAGGTCGTCGTGAACACGGCCTATTTCACCCTGGGCGCCGTTCCGCTGCAGATGATTGCCGGCCTGGGTCTGGCGGTCCTGGTCAATGTGCCCCTCAAGGGCGTGACGATTTTCCGAACAGCATTCTTCATGCCGGTCGTATCGTCGGTTGTGGCGATCGCGCTGTTGTGGCAGTGGCTCTATAACAGCGACTTCGGCATCATCAATGAGACGCTGCGCTCCCTGGGCGTGCGCAACCCGCCCAAATGGCTGAGCGACCCCGACTGGGCCATGCCGGCCTTGATCATCATGGCCGTATGGCGCCAGGCCGGTTACAACATGGTGCTGTTTCTGGCGGGACTGCAGGGAATCCCGCCGGATCTGCACGAAGCCGCAGAAATCGACGGCGCGAGCCGCTGGCAACGCTTCTGGCGCATTACGCTGCCACTCCTCTCGCCGACCACGTTTTTCGTCCTGGTGATCTCGATCATCGGCTCATTCCAGGTATTTGATCAGGCGCTCATCCTGACCAATGGCGGTCCGGCCAACGCCACCAATACCATCGTGATGAGCATCTATTACGCCGGGTTTCAGGATTTCAAGATGGGTTACGCGTCGGCGATGGCCTGGGTTCTCTTCATGATCCTCATCGTCGTCACCATCATCCAGTGGAATTACCAGAAGCGATGGGTGCACTACGAATGACGCGCGCTTTTCGAAGTCCCGTTGTCCGCATCGCGATGTACGCGCTCTTGACCGGGCTCGCCCTGTTAATGGTGGTCCCGTTCGCCTGGATGCTGTCGACGTCGCTCCAATCGCTCGACAAAGTCTTCCGCAATGATCTGAGTTGGATCCCGTTGCCGCCCCAATGGCAGAACTACGAAAAAGCGCTGACCTCGATGCCGTTCGATCTGTTCTTCCGCAACAGCGCTATCGTCGCGGTCGCGCACACGATCGGACAGGTGTTGACGTCGGCCATGGCCGCCTACGCCTTCGCCCGCTTGAAGTTCCCGGGCCGAGACAAGCTTTTTACGTTGTATCTTGGCACACTGATGATCCCCGCCCAGGTGACGATCATCCCGAACTTCATCCTGATGCGGGATTTCCACTGGGTGGACAGCTTCTGGGCCCTCATCGTGCCGAATCTATTCAGCACCTTCGGAACGTTCCTGCTGCGCCAGTTCTTCCGGACCATCCCCACCGAACTCGAAGATGCGGCAAAGATCGATGGCGCCGGGCACTTCAGCATCTTTACCCAGGTCATCCTGCCCCTGTCCGGTCCTGCCCTGGCAACCCTTGCGATCTTCGTATTTCTCGGGTCCTGGAACAGTTTTCTCTGGCCGCTGATCGTAACGAACTCGGTCGAGATGAGAACCGTGCCGGTAGGTCTGCGGGTCTTTCAGGGACAGTTCACAACCAACTATCCGCTCATGATGGCGGCCGCCTCGATGGCTCTGGTGCCGATTCTCATCATCTACGTCATCGGCCAGAAGTATTTCGTCCGCGGCATCACGCTCACGGGCATGGGCGGGCGATGAGGGCCATATGACCGACACCGCCTCGGCTTCGATCATCGCAGAGGCCCGTGAACGGGCCATTGCCCTGTTGCGCGACACATGCGCAACCCCGATGGGCTTCAAGGCCAGCGGCCTGCAGCGCGGCTACCCGCACGTCTGGGCGCGCGACTCCGGCGTGATCGGACTGGGCGCCCTGGCCACCGGCGAGCCGGTCCTAATCGACGCCCTGCGCGCCTCATTGGTCACCCTTGCCCGGCATCAGACCAAACTCGGGATGATCCCCCTCAACGTCGAAGTCGCCACAGACAGCGTCACCACCGAGAACGCCGGCGCCACCGACGCGAACTTGTGGTACGTCCTAAGCCACTACAACCTGTGGCGCGCAACCGGCGACGCTGATTTTCTGCGCGGCGCATGGGATTCGATTGACCGCGCGTCGCTCTGGCTGCGCTACCAGGACATGAATGATTGCGGTCTGCTGGAGATTCCCGAGGCCGGCGACTGGATGGATCTGCTCGCGGTGCGCTACAACGTGCTTTATGACAACGTACTTTGGTATGGCGCGTTGCGCGCCCATGAGCGCATGGCCGCGGCTTTGTCGATTACCGATGCGCGCACCCGGCCCGAGGAGGCCGCTCAACTCGCCGCCGGAGTCAAGGAGCGCCTGAATCTGCTCATGTGGATCGACCGTTGCTGGGTGCCCGAGCACTTCGCCGAGCACCTGGCCCGGTTGAAGACCATGCGCCTTGAGTGGTACATGCTGTATCACAACATCGCCACGATCAGCAGCCGGCCGTACTATCTGCCATGGGTGGCCTTCCGTGAATACGGCGATTATTGCGATGTGCTGGGGAATCTGCTGGCCGTCCTCTTCGACATTGCTGACGCCGAGCGCAGCGACCGCATCATGCGCCACCTCTATCAGGTCGGCGTCGCGCGCCCTTATCCGAGCAAGGCCATCCACCCGCCGATTTTCCCCGGCGAAGCCAACTGGCGCGAGTACTACCGAAGCCGCAATCTCAATTTGCCGCACCAATATCACAACGGCGGGATCTGGCCCATGGTCGGCGGCTTCCACGTTGCTGCGCTCGTCAAGATAGGCTCAATGTCGGACGCCCAAAGCCTGCTGTACGACCTGGCGATCGCGTGCAGCAAGGGCGTCAACGGGCCGTGGGAGTTCAACGAGTGGATGAACGGCGAGACCGGCAACCCGATGGGCTACGCGCTCCAGGGCTGGTCGGCGTCGATGTATCTCTACGCGTATGAAGCGGTGAAGGGCCGGCATGTGCCCATGTTCGACGAGCTGTCCTGACTCTTTCGGGGCTGCCGAAAAACGAAAAAAGCGAGCCAAAGCTCGCTTTCCCAATGCGTTCGACTGTGTTGGCCGCTACAAACGATAGGTGATCCGGCCACGCGACAGGTCGTACGGCGAAAGCTCGATCTTCACCCGGTCGCCGAGCAGGATGCGGATATAAAACTTGCGCAGCTTTCCCGACAATGTGGCCAGCACTTCATGGTTGCTGCCATCCAGTTTGACTTTGAACATGGTCCCGGGCAGCGCTTCAATGACCTCGCCCTCGACCTCAATCACATCTTCTTTTGGCTTGTATTCTTCCCTACGCTTCATTCGCCTCCTGAATCTCTCGCAAATACTCCTCTTGAATGGAAATACCGTGCGGGCAATGATTATAGCCGAGGTATGCGAGGCGACCATTCTCGCGCGAAGCCGCGAAGGGATGCTGGCCTTATCTCACGCGAAGGCAAAAGATGGCATGCGCAATTATGGGGCGATTCCCACGATCACGAGCGGCACCGCCGGCACACCTCGACCATTCCGAATGACGTTATACAACTCACCCTCGTAATACCCTGGCCCCGACGACATTTCCTGTTGCAGCAACTTCATGGGCAGAATCTCGATACCCACATCGATCTCATCGCGCACATAAAAGGCCAGGTGTTTCACAAAGAGGTCGTACGCCACGAACGCGTACTTGGCGAACTGGACTTCCAGCGCTACCCGCTGCTTGACAAAGTCGGTCTGGTTGTAACTGAGGATCGGCATCTCACCTGCGTCCAAAATCATCCGCTTCTGCTCGACATCAGAAAGGTGCATGGTCCTTCGAATCAGTTTCTGGTCATGGGTCACCCAGTATTTGACTCGGCTTTCCTCCCAGCCAAGAGAATCGAGCCTCGCTTTGAAAGTCTGGTTCAACGCGCGAGGGCTGTACTTCATCTGCCCCATCATGCGCTTTTCCTTGCTTTGCTTTGTTTTGTGCGCCGCGGCGTCGATCCCCCCAATTACCTTCTCAACTTCGCTCCACAACGCAGGCTGACGCACGAGTAGAAACTCAAGTCCATTTAGATGGGAATAGGCTTCTACAATCCGCATTCGCAATGCCCCTCAGAGCTCAGTGTCGATCAGGGGCGCAGTGACGAATTTGTCTGGGACGTCCCGCCAGGGTGTTCGAGTCAATGCGGCCCCGGCATTTTTCGGATCAAACACCGGCTTGTTCATCGGGCGCACCTTCAGTGTCCCGTCGGCGCCACTCACGATTCGCTCCTCCGCAATATCGCAGTACTGGTCAACGAGTTCTGCCCCGGCGCCGCGCCGATCATGAAGAACCGCAGCCACAATTGTCGTCCCTACGCCAGCGTAAGGGTCGATGATCAGGTCCCCTGGCCGAGTCATCGAAAGAAGCAGTCGTTCGATCAGCTCAACTGGAAATTGACACGGGTGCTCGGTCTTTTCTACATGATTGCTTTTGACGTTTGGGATGTCCCAGACGTCGCCAGGATTCTTGCCCAGGGGATTCCCCGAGTACTGTCCCGCCTTGGGTCCCTTGAAATGCTTCTTTCCAGGGTACTTCTGTGGAACCCGGACCGGATCAAGTTCGAAGTAATAGTCGTCCGATTTGGTGAACCAGAGAATCGTCTCATACCGGCCAGAGAATCGGTTCGTCGCATGCAAGCCGTGCTCGAATCGCCAGACAATGCGATTACGGAGCTTCATCCCGAGATCAGCAAAAACAGGATACAGCAAGATATCGAGAGGCTGAATGCTGCCATTTTCGACGTAGTTGCCAACTTGCCAGCAAATGCTCCCGCTTTGCGCCAACTTGCTGTAGCAGAGTTCAATCACACGCCGTTGACCCGCAAGATAGGTCTCCAAACCGGCTCGCTTCTCGTATGCCTTTCCAATGTTGTATGGCGGAGATGTGACAATCAATTGCGCCTCGTCATCCGGAACCTGGCGCAGGAAATCGACGCAATCGCCACGGTAGAGGATGGCCTGCGCATCAGACCGGTATTCGCGGGCGACTTCCATATTTCGACCCAACAACATGCGAT
>JBKJQK010000269.1:0-16522 GCA_046594095.1 Anaerolineae bacterium
GAATGAGCTCTAGGCGAACGTCGATGAGGTCGCCGCCGCCGCGATCTCAGGCGCGGCCGCCGTGCTCGACTCGCGCGCGCCCGAGCGCTACCGGGGCGAGGTCGAGCCCATTGACCCCGTTGCCGGTCACATCCCGGGCGCGCTCTCGGTCCCCTACGCGGCCAACATCACGTCCGATGGTCTCATGGCGCCCGCGGAAGCCCTAAGGGCGCGATTTGAAGCGCTTGCGCCCGGCCGGCCGGCCAGCGAGGTAATCTTCTACTGCGGCAGCGGCGTCAGCGCGACCCAGAACCTGCTCGCATTCGCGCTGACGGGCAGGGGCATCCCGCGCCTGTATATCGGCTCATGGAGCGAGTGGGTGACCGACCCGAAACGCGGCGTGGAAAAGGGCTAAGCGCCGGTCCAGCCCAACCTTGATCTCGCGCACCAACGCGCCCGGTTGCGCTGCGACACGATGCAGGTAGCCGCGGGTTTCAACCCGCGGGCGGCGGCGATGGCCGCATGTGCCAACCCGCGGGTGGCGTCCTCAGCGGACCAGTGACACAGCGCCCTGCGTCGCGAGGATCAGCAGCGGGGTGGGGGCGATGCCCAGCGCCACCGTCGCAGCGATCGCGAGCCCGCCCGCGAGACTATGCAGATTCAGCCGCGCCGGTTCAGGCGTCGCCGCGCCGGCCGGCTCGCGGAAGTACATCGCCACAATCACCCGCAGGTAGTAATAGGCTGACACAACGCTGGTGAGCACGCCAATGATCGCAAGCGGCACAAGCCCGACGTTGATGGCGCTCTGAAACAAGAAGTATTTGCCCGCAAACCCCGCCGTGGGCGGCATGCCCGCCATCGACAGCATCGCAATCGCCATCACAAATGCCCAGGCCGGCTTGCGCCGGGCCAGCCCCGCATAGCCTTCGATGGTCTGATCCTCGTCTCCCGACTTGGCGGCCGTCATCACCGCGAATGCCGCCAACGTGGTGACCGCGTAACTGGCCAGATAAAACAAAACACCGCGCAGACCGTCCTCGCCTCCCGCGGCAAGACCGATCAGCAGGTATCCGGCATGGGCGATGCTCGAATAGGCCAGCATGCGTTTGAGGTTGCTTTGGGTCAGCGCCGCCAGATTCCCGACCAGCATGGTTAGCGCGGCAAGTACCGCGAAAACCGGCTGCCAGGCAAACGCAATCGGGCCCAGGCCGACCAGGAACACCCGCACGATTGCGGCAAAGCCAGCCGCCTTTGTCGCGGTCGCCATAAACGCCGTTACCGTGGTTGGCGCGCCCTCGTAAACGTCGGGCGTCCACATATGAAAGGGCGCCGCGGCAATCTTGAAGCCCAGGCCGACCAGCATCAGGCCGGCGCCGGCCAGAAGAAGCGGCCGGTCAAAGGTTGGGCCACTCACGACGCGGGCAATCCCAGCCAGCGACAACTGCCCGGTCGCGCCATAGGTCAGGGCAATCCCAAATACCAGGAAGCCCGAGGCGAATGCGCCGAGGAGGAAATACTTCAGACCGCTCTCTTCGCTGTCCATCCGCGGCCGCGCAAATCCGCACAGCACATACAGCGGTATTGACAGCAGCTCGATCGCCATGAAGACTGTCAAGAGGTTGGCCGCATGGCCCATCAGCGACATGCCCGCCAGCGCAAACAGCATCAACGCGTAGAACTCCCCGCGCATGATGCCGCGAGCCGTGTTGTAGCGCAAGCTGAGGGCGATTGTCGTGACGCCAATGACGGCGAATAACCCGTCCAGGAACAGCGCGGTGCCATCGACCGAAACCATCCCGTCAAACCCCGTGCCGCGCGCCCCCCACTGCATCACGGCCGTCAACCCGGCCGCAACAGCCACCAGCGCCGCCAGACCGGCAGTCACGCGCTTGCGCTCACGGGGGACGGCGAGGTCGGCCAACAGGACGATAATTCCCCCCAGGCTCAACACGATGGGAGGCAGTACGGCAAGTAAATCGTTCATGGTTTTGGGTGGCGGTTCGCGAAAATGATGACCGAACGATTATATGCACTGACGAATGGGCTCGGTAATCCGGGCCCATTCGCTATCTCCACAAGAGCCGGATCAGTCCGATGCCGGCCAGGATGAGCAGCGCCCAACCCTCGGCCCGGTCGGCGTTTGCCAGGCCGGCGCCCGCCACGGCCATGCCCGCGGCCGCGATCCCCAACGCGATGCGCGCTGGGGCGTCAAACGCTTTCCAGCCGCCGCGCGGCGCGGGACGTTGCGCGTTGAGGTCGCTCGCCAGCGTTTGCGCGTAAAACGCATCGGCCCTGGCGGGGGCTTCGATAATCTGCCGCCCGATCTTGACCAGTTCGGCAAGTAGCGCCTGGGGACTGGCCAGCCCACCCGCGCTTATTGCGCCCGAAGCGAATGGCTGGAGCGAGCTCCACACGTTGAACCCCGGATCGAGGCTCATGCTCATCCCGCTTAGAATGTTGGCCGCCCGGCCCAGATACAGCACGTTTTGGGGAATCTGGAAGGGCAGGGTGAAGAGCAAGTCCCGAAACTGCTGGGCAAACGCGAACATCTCGTCGAAGCCGACGCTGGTCAAGTCGCTCATCGTCTTGCCCCAAAATCGCTCAAAGGTTAAGGTGATGGCTTGTTCGATCCGGGTCAGATCGGCGCCCGGGAGCAAGAATCCCATCCGCTGCGATGCGCGCGCAATTCGCCGCGGATCCCGGAGCGCGACGCCAAGAATGAGTTCGCGCAGCTCGCGCATCTGCGTGGCGTCGACGCTGCCCATCATTCCGAAATCAATGAACACGAGCCGGAAGGGCCTGCCTCCGGCCGGGCGCTCCGGACGGGCAATATCGGTCGGCGCGCTCCAGCCCGACGCAAATCCGGTAGCAAGCGCAATCGCCCCGGACCATAGCGACGTTGCGCCACTCGCGCCCGCGTCGGTCTTCGGCTCGGCCTCAGTGGGCGTTCCGTCGCTGACGGGTTGGGCGAACAAATTGCCGGGATGCGGATCCGCGTGAAAGAACCCGTCCACCAGAAACTGCTGCAAGTAGCTTTCGAAAAGCTTCCGCGCGACGTCCTGGCGCAAGATACCCGCGGCTGCCAATCCGTCGTAGTCCGTGATCTTTATGTACTCGACGTTCTCGAGGACAAGGACGCGCCGGGTGCTGAGGCCTTTGTGCGTCTTGGGGACGACCACGCCAGGATCGCCTCTGAAGTTTCGGGCGAAGGCCTCAGCGTGACGGGCTTCCTGCTCGTAGTCCAGCTCCGCAAGCACCCCCGCCGAGAATTCGCGCGCCAGCGCGTCGAGATCCGCCCGCTGTCGAATCGGCGGATAGCGCTTGAGCCAGCCGGCGATCGTCTTGAGCGCGCCCAGATCCACGTCAACGATTTCGTCCAGCCGCGGGCGCTGGACTTTGACGACGATTCGCTCGCCGCTGCCCTTGAGTCTCGCCCGGTGCGCCTGGCCAAATGAAGCTGCGGCGATGGGCGCGAGCTCAAAGCCATCAAAACACTCGGCAACGGGCCGGCCCAACTCTTCCTCGATGAGGGCGATGACATGCTCGGCCGGCTCGGCTGGCACGGCGTCTTGAAGGCCGGCCAGCTCCTCGACCACTTCGGGCGGCAGGATGTCCACCCGGCTGCTGAGAAATTGCCCGAGCTTGATCCATACCCCGCCCAGATCGAAAGCGAGCGCGCGGAACTTGCGGGCCAGCGCGATCATCCGCGCGGTGCGATCGCGCTGCGCGCGGCGGGCGCCCAGAAGGCGGCCGACTACCACCTCCCACCAGATGAACGTGCCGATCATTCGCGCGCCGAACCAGAGCGCCCGCCGCGCGCGGGGCCGAAGATCGGCTGGGACGGTCCGCCGGTGTGTGACGCTTGTCATGTCACCGTAATTCTAGGCCGGTGGAGCGCCCGCATCCGCGTGGATGAGCCCGAATTTGATATACTTATTTTTCGACCCAATATTCGCATCGATGCCGCACACGAGAATGACCACATGAACAAACCCGCAATTCCACCGCCCACGGGCATGCTCGCCGAGTTTCAGCGCTTCGTAACCAAGACCAATGCGATTGCGCTGGCGATCGGCATCATCATTGGCAGCGCCGCCACCAAACTCGTTAGCGCGCTGGTCGAGGACCTGATCAACCCGCTCGTCGGCGTTTTGCTCCGAAACATCGACCTATCCAACTTGAAGCTTGTGCTTGGCACTTCTGTCGGCGCCGATGGCAAGCCACTTGAGAACGCGCTAATGTATGGTCACTTCATCAGTTCGATCATCGACTTCGTCATCATCATGGCGGTCGTCTTTGTCCTGATCAAGATATTCGCAAAAGACACGCTCGATAAGTAAGTCAAGGAGAACAATGGACGAACTCATCAAGATCGTTTCCCAGAAGACAGGGCTTCCCGAGGCCACCGCAAAACAAGCTGCCGAGGCTGTGCTGGCCTTCCTCAAGGACAAACTGCCTGCCCCGATCGCGAGTCAGATTGACGGCGTTCTTGGCGGAAAAGGCCCCGATCTGGACGCCGGCGCGGGAGCGCTGGGCGGAATGTTCGGCAAGAAGTAGTCGAGCCAAAGACGGCCGATTTCTATTCCCAGCGCCCGTAGGTAACCGCCATCGCCTTGAGGCGTTTGGCAATCGACGGCGTCAGCATTTCGGGCGTGAAGCGCCAGCCCCAGTTCCCGCTGGCCCGGCCGGGCATGTTCATCCGGGCTTCCGCGCCGAGCCCCATCACGTCTTGCAGGGTGAAGACCACGACCCCGGCCACGGACCCCATCAGGCTGCGGGCCAAATCCCACGCAATGTCATTGCCGGCGGTCCCGGTGTAGGCCGTCACCTGCGCGCGCGTGGGCGCGTCCAGCGACGCCCACCAGCCCAGCGTGGTGTCGTTGTCGTGCGTGCCGATGTAGGCCACCGTATTCGGCGCGTAGTTGTGCGGAAGGAAGGCCGACGCTGTGTCGGCCACGAAAGCGAATTGCAAAACCCGCATGCCGGGGAACCCGCACCCATCGCGCAACGCTTCAACTTCAGGTGTGATGACGCCCAGATCCTCGGCGATGATGGGCAGCCTGCCCAGGGCCGCCTCGATGGTTTGAAAGAGCGCCTGTCCGGGCGCCTTGACCCAGCGCCCGATCATGGCGGTCGGTTCGCTGGCCGGCACTTCCCAGTACGACTCGAAGCCACGGAAGTGGTCGATGCGAAGCATGTCGTACAGCCCGAAGGCGGCCCGGCAGCGTTCGATCCACCAGTCAAACCCGCGCGCCTGCATGACGTTCCAGCGATACAACGGGTTGCCCCAGCGCTGGCCGGTCGGGCTGAAATAGTCCGGCGGGACGCCCGCGATCACGGTTGGCTGGAGCGCCTCGTCAAAGTAAAACTCATCGCGGTGGGCCCATGCGTCGGCGCTGTCAAAGGCGACAAATATCGGGATGTCGCCGACGATCTGGACGCCCTTGCCGTTCGCATAGGCACGGAGGGCTGCCCATTGCCGGAAGAACTGATACTGATAGTACTGAACCGCTTCGACCGCGTCACCCAGGCGAGACCGCCACGCCTTTAGCGCGCCCGCCTCATGCCGCGCGATGTCGGCCGCCCAGGTGTTCCAGACATTGCCGTTGTGGGCGTCCTTTATGGCGATGAAAAGCGCATAATCGTCGAGCCAGCTCGCGTTATCACCGCAGAATCGCGCAAAGTCAGACCGCTGAACTGGAGTTGCCTGGGCCGCGAAGTGGTCATACGATTTGCGCAGGACGGATTTCTTGAAGTTGATTACCGGGCCGAAGTCCACCCTGTCGCTGGGAAAGGTGGGCGCCTCATCCAGGGCCTCCGGCGCAAGCGCGCCTTCGCGGACGAGCGCGTCGAGGCCGATCAGGAGCGGGTTCCCCGCAAATGCGGAGAAGCATTGATAGGGCGAATCGCCATAACCGGTTGGCCCCAGTGGCATTACCTGCCATAGTTTTTGGCCGGCGGAAACGAGCCAGTCGACAAATGCATATGCCTGGTCGTTGAATTCGCCGATCCCGTAACGGCCCGGGAGCGAGGTTGGATGGAGAAGGACGCCACTGGTTCTTTTCATGGTGACTAAATCAGTCGCAGATTCTAGCGGTAAACTGGCCAAACCCGTGAAATCGCTGCCATCGCTGTCCCTGGACGAGCCCGACGACCCCGACGTGGTCGAAACGATCGCCCGCCCGGTTCGCCCTCTCTGGCGCGCGGTGATTGAGGTGTTGCTGGCCCTGGCGATCGCGTCTGGCCTGGCCCGGCTCCTTGTGGCCGATCTGGTTGTGGGCGATGACGGTATGCGGCCCGCCATCGTCCCGGATCAACAGATTCTAGTAAGCCGGCTGAGTTACTACTTGACTCCGCCCCAGCGGGGGGATTTGGTCGCTGTTGTGATCCCTTCCAACCCGGGCCGCTTGGCGGCTCGCCGGATTGTGGGCTTACCCGGCGAGAAAGTGGAACTCCGCGGCGCGCAGATTCTGATCGATGGCCAGTCGGTGATCGAATCGTATCTTCCCAGCGCTGGAATCGGCTCCGGCAGCCCTGTGTCCATCTCAGTGGAAGTGAATCTCCGGCCGGATCAGTATTTTGTCATGAGCGACAACCGGTCTTTCTTCGTGGATAGCCGGGTCTGGGGGGCCGTCTCGGCCGGCGCCATCGTTGGGCGGGTTTGGTTCTCGTACTGGCCCGCCGAACGTCTCGGGTTCATTCGTCGCGAGCGGGCCGCGGCCGGGCCTTAAGCGCCATAGGGCGTCCAGACATTCTTTACCTGGGTCGCCTGGCGCAGGGTCTCCAAAATGAGACCGCCATCTCCATTCCAATCCCCGAAAGCGCCGGCCGTCCAGGTGCGCTTCAGGTTGCTGACCGAGGCCGCCTCCACCCGCGCCCCGATTTCCGGGCCGCCAAAACACCACACCGCGTCGATGTCCATGTGCTCAGCCATGACCCTGGCGAGGTCCGCCCGCGTCCCCGTCACCACGTTCACCACGCCGCCGGGCACATCGCTCGTGTCCAATACCTGGTACAGGTCAGTGGAAATCAGCGGATGGGCCTCGGAGGGAACGATGACAGTCGTGTTGCCCATCGCCAGCGCGCCCGCCATCAAACTGACCTGGCTCAGCAGGGGCCGCGCGTCGGGACACACAATTCCGATGACGCCGACCGGTTCATTAAAGGCCAGGGTGATCGCGCGGTAGGGGGTGCGGTGAACGGCACCGTCGTACTTGTCGGCCCAGGCCGCGAAGGTGAACAGGCGATCGATGGCCGCGTCGACCTCGGCTAGCGCGTCGCCGGCGCCGACCCCCGTCGATTGGATCAGCCGGGACGCAAAGTCAACCCGCCGGGCGCTGAGGTTCTCGGCCACGTAATAGAGAATCTGGGCCCGGTTGTGGGCTGTCTGGTCCCCCCATCCACCCGCGGACCGGGCAGCCTCAACGGCGTTGCGGATGTCCTTGCGATTGCCGTCGCCCACCTGGCCAATCCGCTCGCCGCGCGGACCGAGAACGGGCCGACTGTAGCCGGAGTCGGGCCGGGCCTGCTTGCCCCCAATATACAGTTTTGGGGTGCGATCCACATCTCCATTCAGTTTCGTGACACCGGCCATCACGGTCGCGACTGAGGATCTCGCCTGGGTCGGGACGGCAATGGACACCGCCGCCGCCGGCTTTGCCCGCACATACTCAAACAGTCCCTCACGCCCGCCCTCGCGCCCGAATCCGCTTTCGCGATACCCGCCAAAGCCCGAGGCCGCGTCGAAGACGTTGGTTGAATTGATCCAGACCACCCCCGCCTTGATCTTGCCTGCCACGTCGAGGGCCAGGTTGATGTCTTCGCTCCACACGCTGGCCGCGAGACCGTAGCGGGTGTTGTTGGCCAGAGCCACGGCTTCGGAGGGCGTCCGGAATGTCATGGCGACCAGAACTGGGCCAAAGATCTCGATCTGGGCGATCGTCGCGCTCGGCGCGACGTCCGTGAACAGAGTCGGCGGATAGAAAAAACCTTCGGTCGGACAGACCGTCGCGGGCTGCCACAATGACGCGCCCTCGTCGCGACCCTGCTGGACGAGCCGGGTGATCTCTTCAAGCTGGGGCCGCGAAACGATCGCGCCAATGTCGATTGACTTGTCGAGTGGATCGCCGATGCGCAGCTTCTCCATGCGGGCCTTGATCTTCGAATACAGCCGTTCGGCGATTCCCTCCTGAACGAGAAGGCGCGAACCAGCGCAGCAGACCTGACCCTGGTTGAACCAGATGGCGTCCACGACGCCTTCGACCGCGCTATCCAGATCCGCGTCCTCAAAGACGACGAAGGGCGACTTTCCGCCCAGCTCAAGGGACAGTTTCTTGCCGCTGCCCGCCGTGGCGGCCCGGATATCCCGCCCGACCTCGGTCGAGCCGGTAAAGGCGATCTTGTCGATCCCGGGGTGGCGGACGATGAGTTCGCCGATTGAGCTGTCGCCGGTCACGACGTTGACCACGCCGGGTGGCACGCCGGCCTCCTCGCAAAGTTCGGCAAAGGCCAGCGACGACAGCGATGTCCAGCGGGCGGGCTTTAGCACCACGGTGTTGCCCATGGCCAGGGCCGGCGCGATCTTCCAGGCCAGCATGAGCAGGGGGAAGTTCCAGGGCGTAATCTGACCGACGACACCCACCGGGGCATACCCGGCCATTTCGGTGTCCGCGACCTGGGCCCAGCCGGCATGATGATAGAAATGTCGCGCGACAAGCGGCACGTCAATTTCGCGCGATTCGCGGATCGGCTTGCCGTTGTCCATGGTCTCGAGAACCGCCAGGCGCCGGGTGTGTTTCTGAATTGCGCGCGCGAGGGCGTACATCACCCGGGCCCGGGCATGCCCGGGCATCTGAGACCATGACTTGAAGGCTTTGCGGGCCGCGGCCACGGCTGCATCGACTTCGGCGGGCGTGGCCTTGGTGATTCTCGCGAACGGCTTGCCAGTCGCCGGGTTGATCGTGTCGAACAGCCGGCCGTCCTCGGGCACAGTCCATTTGCCGCCGATGAACAATCCAAATGCGCGATTGTGCGCGTCCAGCCACTGGTTGGCGAGTTTGGCGCTTTCGGGCGCCGGGCCGTACTCCATGGTGTTCAAGATTCTCGCGACGTTGGTCATTTTTGCTCGGGCAGCGCGGCCTTGGCCGCGCGCGATTACTGCATCGGATGCCGAAACGCGGCGGAGTACGCGCCGGTCAGGTAGTGCTCAAGTTGTCGTTCGATATCGGCCAGAAGCGAACTGGCGCCGATCCGAAACAGGGACGGATGAAGCCACGCGTCGCCGAGTTCTTCCTTCATCAGGACCAGCCACTCGAGCGCCTGCTTGGCCGTGCGCAGGCCGCCGGCGGGTTTGAAGCCGACCTTTACATTGACCCGCTCCTCATATTCGCGGATGGCGCGCAGCATGACGAGACTCACCGGCAGGGTGGCGTTCACGGTTTCCTTTCCAGTGCTGGTCTTGATGAAGTCGGCGCCGGCCATCATGCACACCAGGCTTGCCTTCTGCACGTTGTGAAGCGTGGCCAACTCCCCCGTCGCCAGAATGGTCTTCAGGTGAGCGGCTCCGCAGGCCTCGCGAAAGGCCCGAACCTCGTCATACAGCGCGGCCCAGTTTCCGGTCAGCGCATGACGGCGCGAGATGACGATGTCGATCTCTCCGGCCCCGGCGGCGACGGAACGGCGAATCTCTTCTACGCGCAGGTCGAGGGGATTGAGCCCGGCCGGAAAGCCCGCACTGACGGCCGCAACCGGGATACCGGAGCCACGCAGCGCATCCACGGCGGTGCCAACCATCTCGTGATAGACGCACACCGCGCCCGTGGTCACCGGCAAATGGCCGACGCCCAGGGCGGAGGCCATGTCCGCCCGCATTGGCGCGCGGGCCTTGGCGCACAAGCGCCGAACGCTACCGGGCGTGTCGTCGCCGCTCAGCGTGGTTAAGTCGATGACCTGAATAGCGCGCACCAACCAGGCGGCCTGCCAGTCGGACTTGACAGAGCGCCGCCCTGCGAGGCTGGCAGTACGGCGCTCAACGGCGCTCCGGTTGACCCGGGCGTTCGATAGCCAATTTATGTCGAGCGGGATTCCGGGATTTCGCAGGGTGGACATAACCCTGACATTGTAGCCCGAAGCGCGATAATTCGAACCTATGCGGACCGCTTTGAACTCCCCATTGGCGAGCGCTGGCACGGCCACACTGCGCGCGCGCCTGCATGCCTGGTGCGTGACCATGCTGTCGATTCAGTGCGACGCCTACACCCTGGGTGTTGTGCTGGGGCAGGGGGCCCGGTTTATGGGGCGAGGACGGATATCGCTTGAACCGGCCATACTGGTTGTCCCCGAAGGATGGGGAACCGCCCTCCGATCAGATCACGTGGGCGAGTCGCCAGCCCTGGCTGTCGACATTCTCGATCCGGCGACCGACGCGTCCGCCGCAAGGGTATTGCGCGAACGTTATGCGGCGGCCGGCGCGCAGGAATACTGGCAGCTCCGGGTCGAAGCCCCGTCCCGGCCGGCTTTCTTCCAACTTGGCCAATCGGGCGCCTACGACCTCGTCTCGCCGGACCGCAACGGCGACTATTTCTCCAGCCTGGGCGAGAGCCTCGTGATTCCTGCCCGCTGGTTTGAGGACCAGCCCGACATTTGGACAATGATGCGGGAGTGGTCAATCATCGACGATTGACATTCGTGGCTGGCACTCTGCCTGAGAGATTGCTAAATCCGCTTGACTTTTTCAAATTGGGCGTGTTATAGTCAACGTAGTTAGCACTCAGCACTCCGAGTGCTAACTGCGTTGGCAGTTGGCAATGAGAGTGCTGAATTTAATACCGCAAGGTTGTTACATAACGGAGGATATCGCTCATGGCAAAGAAGGTAGACGAGCTGAGGAAGATTGCCCTCAGGCCGCTCGGAGATCGGGTCGTAGTCGAGCCGGTTGAAGATGACGAAAACACGTTCGCTGGCGGAAAGTTGGTCCTGCCCGAGACCGCGAAGGAAAAGCCCCAGAAGGGTCTGGTTTTGGCCGTTGGCGCCGGCAAGAAAGGCGATGATGGCAAGGTCCAGTCGATGGATGTCGAACTCGGCATGCACGTGCTGTATGCCAAGTACGCTGGTACTGAAATCAAGATTGATGGCCGGAAGCTCCTGATCATGAAGGAAGCCGACATTCTGGCGATCGTGGAATAGGAAGGAACCATGGCAAAGCAGATTATTTTCACCGAAGAAGCGCGCGCGAAGCTCAAGCGCGGCGTTGATATCCTCGCCGCGGCTGTCTCGACAACGCTCGGCCCCAAGGGCCGCAACGTTGCGCTGGACAAGAAGTATGGCGCCCCAACCGTCACCCATGACGGTGTGACCGTGGCCAAGGAAATTGAACTGTCCGACCCATTTGAGAACATGGGCGCCCAGCTTCTGAAGGAAGCCGCCACCAAGACCAACGACATCGCCGGGGATGGCACCACGACCGCCACGGTCCTGGCTCAAATCATCGTCCACGAGGGCTTGAAGAACGTGGCCGCCGGCGCCAACCCGATGCTCATCAAGTTTGGCATCGAGAAGGGCGTTGACGCGATCGTTGCCTACCTCAAGACCCTGGCTGTCAAGGTCGAGAAGCATGATCAGATCGCCCAGGTTGCGACGATCAGCGCCCAGGACAAGGAAATTGGCGATTTGATCGCCGACGTGATGGACAAGGTTGGCAAGGACGGCGTCATCACCGTTGAAGAGAGCAAGTCGCTCAGTTTCGAGACCGAGTACGTCGAGGGCATGGAATTTGACCGCGGTTATATTTCGCCCTACTTCATCACGGCCCCCGAGACGATGGAAGCCGAGATCAAGGAACCCTATATCCTGATCTACGACAAGAAGATCAGCGCCGCTCAGGACATCATTCCCCTGCTTGAGAAGCTCGTCCAGCGCGGCAAGCGCGATCTCGTCATCATCTGCGAAGACGTGGATGGCGAGGCCTTGGCGACCCTGGTGCTCAACAAGTTGCGCGGGATGCTCAACGTGCTGGCCATCAAGGCTCCTGGCTTCGGCGATCGGCGCAAGGCCATGCTTCAGGACATCGCGGTCCTGACCGGCGGACAAATCATCACCGAAGAGATGGGGCGCAAGCTCGAGGGTGTCACCATCGACGACCTGGGCAAAGCCGCCCGGATTGTGTCCACCAAGGATGACACGACCATCATCGACGGCGCCGGCACCGAGAAGGCCATCAAGGCCCGCGTCGAGGAAATCAAGGTCGAGATCGACAAGAGCACAAGTGACTACGACAAGGAGAAGCTCAACGAGCGTCTGGCCAAGCTGGCCGGCGGCGTGGCCGTTATCCGAGTCGGCGCCGCAACCGAGACCGAGCTGAAGGAAAAGAAGCACCGCGTCGAAGACGCGCTCAGCGCCACTCGCGCGGCCGTCGAAGAGGGCATCGTTGCCGGCGGTGGTGTTGCGCTCCTGCATGCCATCAAGTCGCTCGCCGACATCAAGATGGATCACCCCGATCAGCAGGTTGGCATCAACATCCTTCGGCGGGCGCTCGAAGAGCCCATGCGCCGAATCGCCGGGAACGCCGGCCAGGATGGCAGCGTGATCGTCCAGCAGGTCCGCCAGATGACGAAGGAGCGCAAGTACTTCGGCTATGACGTGATGAGCGGCGAGTATGTCGACATGATCAAGGCCGGCATCATCGATCCGGTCAAGGTCACCCGCGGCGCGCTGCAAAATGCGGCGTCGATCGCGAGCATGATCCTCACCACCGAGGCGCTCGTTACCGACATTCCTGAGAAGAAGGATTCTCCGATGCCCCAGCAGGGCGGCGGCATGGGCGGCGACTTCTAGTCCGTCGACCTCCAAGCAGCGAAAGCGCGGAGCCCAAACAGGGCTCCGCGCTTTTTTGTTTTCGTCGTGGGTGTATCCTTGTTCCCACGTAGCCTGATGAAACACGTCCCATTGACGTCCAACGCGGCCAGTGGCGATGTGTTGCCCGTGGAACGCGCGGCCGAAGCCGACCGGCTCTTGACCAGGTTGTTGCTGGGACTTGTCGCGCTGCTCGGCGCGCATTTCCTGTTGACCCTGGTTGATCCGAATCCGGTCAACCTTGGGCTTGCGATTCTTGGGCTCGCGCTCTTCCCCCCGGTTAGTGTCGCCTTGTATCTCACTCGAAAAGGGCAGCGGCAGTTCGCCGCAATTCTGCTGGTCGGAGTCATGCTGGTAGGTTCCTTCGTTGCCCAATTGATCTGGCCGCTCGCGGCGCCAATTGTGGCCCTGCTCCCAATTGCCGTTGTCGCAATCGCGTTGCCAACCCTGAATAAGGTGGGCGCGCGCTGGACGGCAATCGCGGCGCTGCTGACGATTCTGGCGCTTCGAATCAACTATGAACTCACGAATCTGGCAGGCGGACCAATTCTTTACAACCTCTCGGGTGTGATTTCGACCACGCTCCTGGGCGGCATGGCATTGAGCATGCTGACGAGTTTTCGATCCCGGACCGAGACTGCGCTTGCCCGCGCCGAGGCTTCCGCGGCCGGTCTTCGCAGCGCCCGAGACGAGCTTGAGACCCGGGTTCAGGAGCGTACGCGCGAACTGGAAACGGAGCTCACGCGCAGCCGCCAAATCACGGACAGGCTGCGCCTGCTTGAATCCGTTGCCGTTAACGCCAGCGACGCGATAATGATTATCGAAGCGCAGCCAACCACCGGCCCTGGCCGAAATATCATTTACGCCAACCGGGCCTTCACCCGGATGACTGGCTACGGCGTTGAAGAAGCGCTTGGCCATCCGCTTCGCTTGCTGCGCAGCGCCGAAACGTCGTCGGCCGCCTTGGAGCGCCTTCGGATCGGGGTCGAAACGGGCGCGGCGGTCGACGTTGAGATTCTGAACCAGCGCCAGGATGGCGTCTCTTTCTGGGCCGACCAGAACGTTGTGCCGGTATTTAGCGACGATGGCGCGCTGCAGCACTTCGTCGTCATCATGCGCGACATTACCGAGCAGCGCGCGTTGCGCGACTCGCTGTCACGCCGCAACCAGTTCCTGGAAGCGCTCCATGAAGCCGCGCTCGGCATGATGAATCGTCGCGGGCGGGGCGACATCTTGGGCCGCATTCTTGACCACTTGTGTTTCCTGGCCGGCACGGAGCACGGTTCGATCGATCTCGTTTCCTCCGATCCTGATGTGGGCGTGACAACCGCCGTGGCGACGGGCGTTTTCAAGGGCGCGATGAACATGCAAGTCCGGCGCGCTGAAGGACTTCTCGGGAAGGTCGTCGCGACCGGCAAACGGGTCGTCGTTGACGATTATGCCCACTGGCCCGAACGCGTAAGCCACCCGAGTCTTGACCTGCTTTCGGGCGTCGTCGGGACGCCGCTGATCAGCAATGGCGTCGTGATCGGGATGATAGGACTGGGGTTCACGGATGCCGGGAAGAGTTTGAGCCCGGAGTTGCTGGACTTGACGGACCGCTTTGCCGCTCTCGCGGCTGTGGCCGTTGACAACGCCCGCCTGTTTGGCGAGGCCCGGGCCGAACGTGATCTCGCCACCCAGATTACCAACTCGATGGGCCAGGGGCTGGCAGTCGCCGATGCAAGTGGCCGACTGGAGTATCTCAATCCAACGCTGGTCGCATGGCTGGGACATGAGGACGTGGCAGTCCTGAGCGGTCAGCCTTTGTCGGCCCTCTTTCTAACCGGCGAGCGTGATTCGCTGGGCCTTTCCGCTGCCAGTTTGCTGAGTGGCGACCAGCTTACGCTCGAGCGGCGCATACGGCGGGTTGACGGCTCTGTTCTCGTTGCGCTTGTTTCGCTTGCGCCGCGTTTCCGGACGGGAACCCCGGATGGGGTGATCGCCGTATTCACCGATTTGACGGCAATCAAACAAACCGAGGCGGCATTGGAACAGGCGCGTGATCGGGCCCAGGAGGCCTCGCGGCTGAAATCCGAGTTTCTGGCCATGATGAGCCATGAGATTCGAACGCCCCTGAACGCCATCCTGGGGATGAACGAATTGCTCCTGGATACGCCCCTCGCCGCAAAACAACGCGAAATGGCCCAGATCGCGTTTGAGAGTAGCCAGGCCCTGATGTTGGTCATCAATGACATCCTCGACTTCTCCCGCATCGAAGCCGGCAAACTCGAGCTCTTGCGCGAGCCGTTCAATGTGGCTGAGACCGTGTCCAAGGCCGCCGGGCTCCTGCGCCGCAAGGCTGAAGAGAAGGGTCTCTTTCTGGACGTTCGACTGGGTCGTAACCTGCCCGTTATTGCGCTAGGCGACTCCGGCCGGCTACGCCAGGTTCTGATCAATCTTATCGGAAATTCGCTCAAGTTCACTACAGTTGGCGGTGTGGTTGTGACGGCTGATGTGGTGGATTGGCAACCCGGCAGCGCCCAGGTTCGTTTCGTGGTTCAGGATACCGGGATGGGCCTTTCCGACTCCATACGAGAACGCTTGTTTGAGCCATTTATGCAAGCTGTGAGCTTCATGACCCGCAGGCATGGCGGCACCGGTCTCGGCCTGGCAATTTCAAAACGGATTGTCGAGCAGATGCACGGCCAGATTCATGCCGACGGCGCGCCGGGCGACGGGGCGACATTCTCCTTCACCGCTTTGTTCGATGTTCCGCCTGAGGTTTAGGCGAGTTGGAGGGCCGGCCTTGGATGCATGCGTGTCGGCGCTCTGGGGCTTTAATTGGCGCAGATGCCCGATATTTCGGAGTCTCGTCCGGGGGTGGGGTAAACTATGTTTCCGTGCGTCACAAACGATGATTACAAACAAGGAGATCTGAAGAGCCTATGAATCTGAACAAGTTGGGCGCGACCGCGGTCGCGCTAACCCTGGGCGCAGCGACGATGCTGTCTCCGATTTCGGCATTTTCCGCGGCACCTCCCGGGGTGAACATGCTGGAAAATCCAGGCCATGAGCATCCCGGCTCGTATTTTGGCGGCCGTGGCGAAATCAATACTTCGTGGGGCTGGGTGCCGTTCTGGCAAGAGCCTCCCCCCGGCACCGATCCGCGCGATCAGGGCTATCGCACTCCTGAGTTCCGCCCGCCATTTGCTCGCGACTACCCCTACCGGGTATGGAGCGGCGGTGGTTCGAACCGCTGGTTCAACTACTTCGCCCTGAACAAGGGCGCCGGCATCATGCAGGTGATCAAGGGCCTGACGCCCGGCAGCCCGCTGCGCTTCACCACGATGGCCGAGCTGTGGTCGTCGAACGACAACTCAAATGAAATTCCTGCGAAGTCATCCCGAGACGGCAACATGCTCCTGCGCGTGTGTATCGACCAGGATGGCGGGCCGCGTGACTTGACGGACCCGAATGTGATTTGTTCACCGTGGGCCCAGCCCTATGACGCGTGGGCTCAGCTTTACGTCGACGGGGTGGCGCTGAAGGACGAAGTGCTGGTCTTCATGCAGTCGACGGCGGCGCTTCCGGTTGAGCACAATGACGCCTACGCCGACGACAGCTGTTTTGAAGTGCTTCCGTCTGTTGGCGCAGCCGGCATCTGTCTGGGCAATGGCTTTATCGAGACTGGCAAGGGCGCGAGTGGTCTTAC
>JBKJQK010000323.1:0-5765 GCA_046594095.1 Anaerolineae bacterium
CGGGCGGCCTAGTTCTAGATCTGATGCGATGCGAGCTGAGCGACCTGGTGTCGGATACCCTGAGGACGATGAGCGCCGTTGCCGCCCAACGCCGAATTACGCTTTCGGGCAACATCCCGCTCGCGTTGGACCCGGTGTATTGCAGCCCCCAGCACATTCAACGCGTGCTGAACAATTTGATCGGCAACGCGCTCGCCCACACGGGCGCGGGCGGGCGGGTTGAGGTGACGGCGGCGCGTACCTCACACGGCATTTCGGTCAGCGTGAGGGACACCGGAGAGGGGATCCCGGCCGAGGACTTGCCGCACGTGTTCGATCGCTTCTACCGTGGCGAACAATCGCGCAAGCGCGACGTGCAGGGCGGGGGAGCGGGGCTTGGGCTTGCGATCGCCCGCGCGCTAGTCGAGGCCCATCACGGGGTGATCGAGGCGGCGAGCGAATTGGGCAAGGGCACAACCGTGAGATTTACGCTTCCGGGGTCATAGCGCGCCATTGCGGGCGCCAGTTCGGTGGATTGTCGCCGTACCAGCGCGCCGAGCCGGCCTGACACGAATGAGCCCAACCCCTGCTAAACTCGCGACATGGACACCATCGTCCTGACCCGCGCTCAGATCATCCCGCTGCTCGATCCCGCGATCGTGCTTCCGGCTCTCGGGCGGGGCTTCATGGCCTATTCAGGCGATCGCCGCATCCCCGACCAGCGGATGCGCTCGCCGCTGCCGGGCGCAACGTCCGCGATGCTTCACTTCCCGGGTCTTGTGCCCGACATTCAGGCCTTCACGGTCAAGGTCCACGCCAAGAATCCCGCCCAGAATCCGGCCATAGCTGGCGTCATTGCGCTGCACGACCTGCCGACGGGCGCGTTACTTGCGATTCTGGACTCGACCTACATCACCGCCGTGAGAACGGGGTTTTCCGGGGCGCTCGCCGCCCATACCCTGGCCCGGCCCGAAGCCGGCGACGTGGCCATCATCGGGGCCGGCGACCAGGGCGGATTTCTCCTGCGCGGCCTGGCCCAACTGCGCCCGATCCGGCGCGTCTTCGTCTTCGACCTTAACCCCGCTCAGGCCTCGCTCTACGCCAAACGAACCGAGGAAGACCTCGGCGTGCCCGTGATCGTCAGCGACTCCGCGCAGGCTGCCGTCGCCAACGCCGACATCGTCTTTACCGCCACCTGGGCGCACGAACCTTTTCTATTCTCGAAGATGATCCAGCCGGGAGCGCATATTACAACCGTAGGAGCCGATGAGCCCGGGAAGTGCGAGCTCTCGGGCGAGTTGATCAGGCATGGCCGCTTCTTCTGCGACGATCGGGATCTGGCGGCGAGTGTGGGTGCCATTGCCGGAGCCGGGGTCAGCCCGCGTCTTATCCAGGCCGAGTTGGGCGATGTGCTTGCCGGACGCGCTGTCGGTCGCACCGGTCCTGGAGAAATCACCCTGTATGGCGCCGTCGGGCTCGCCTTCCAGGACCTGGTTGTCACGTGGCAGGTCTATCACGCGGCGCAAATCACCGGGGCGGGCACGCGCGTCAATTTCACCGATTGAACCGGCAGCTGCTACAATCGCAGCACGATGACGACCGCAAAGAAGATCCGCCTGACTTCGCTGGCAACCTGCGCCGGGTGAGCGAGCAAGCTCGGGCCTGAGGCCTTGGCCGCCGTGTTGCGGCCGCTCCAAGCGCGTTTCAAACCCGCCGATTTTCCCGATCTGCTGGTCGGCCTTGGCGCGCCGGATGATGCCGCGGTATACCGCCTGAATGACGGGCAGGCCATCGTCCAAACCGTCGACTTCTTTCCTCCAATCGTCGACGACCCGTATTGGTTTGGCGCGATCGCGGCCGCAAACGCCTTGAGCGACATTTATGCGATGGGCGCCGAGCCGCTGTTCGCCCTGAATCTGTGCGCCTTTCCGGAAGACCTCGATCCAGACGTCATCAGTGAGATCCTGCGCGGCGGGGCGGACAAGGTGGCCGAAGCCGGGGCGGCCATCGCAGGCGGACACAGCGTGAAGGATCGCGAGCCCAAGTACGGCCTTTCGGTCACCGGACTGATGCGCCCCCAGGACGTGACGGCCAAGGGCGGCGCGCGCGCCGGCGACGCGCTGGTCCTCACCAAGCCGCTCGGGGTTGGGGTCATCACAACGGCGCTCAAGCGTGAAGCCATCACCCACCCAGCCCATCTTGACGCCGCGATCGCGAGCATGGCCCGCCTGAACCGGGCGGGCGGCCGGGCCGCCCGGGCCGTCTCCGCGAGCGCCGCCACCGACGTCACCGGCTTTGGCCTGATCGGGCACGCGCTCGAGATGGCCACCCAGGCCAGCGTCGCGTTTCGGATCGCCTGGGACGCCCTACCCTTCCTGCCCGGCACGCTCGCCTACGCCGAGGCATGGATTTTCCCGGGCGGCGCCGAAACAAATGCCCGCGCGGCGCGCCCGTCGGTTCGCTTCGAGCGCCCGCGGGCCGACTGGCAGGAAATGCTCTTGTTTGATCCCGAGACAAGCGGAGGGTTGCTCATCGCCGTTGCGCCCGGGCGGGCCGGCGCGCTGGTCGACATGATGCGGGCCGCGGACGAAGACGCCTGGATCATCGGCTCGGTCGAAGTCGGCGCCGGGATCGTGATTGTCTGAGCGCTCAGACAATCCACGGCGCGGGCGCCGGATCGGGCGTCAAGGCCAGCCTTCGCCCGCCCAGAAACGTTCCCTCGCACACAAGCCGTTGCGCCCCAACCCGGCGGTGTTTGAACACATCGTCAAACGCAAATTCTCCCGTCTCGATCCGGAACAGGGCGATGTCGGCGAGCGCGCCAATCGCTAGCGTGCCTACCTGGCCGGCCATCCCCATGGCGGACGCCGGGCGCGCCGTCGCCGCCGCGATCACGTCCGGCAGGCTCATCCCGAGGGTCAGAAATTTGCTGAGCGTGGTCGGCAGGTCGAACATCGGCCCGCGGATGCTCAGCTGATGAATGTCGGATGAAATCACATCCGGCGGCAAGCCGTGGCGGAGCATGGCCTCGGCCACCTCGAAGTCAAACGATCCGGCCCCATGCCCGATGTCAAGGATGACGCCCGCGTCACGCGCCCGCCGGGCGTCCTCCAGCGGCCGGCCCTCCGTGTCAATCAGGCGCATGCTTGCGCCGGTGCAGCAATGGGTGAGGATGTCGCCTGGCTTCAAGAACGCAAGCACATCTAAAACCGCGGGTGGCCCGTTGCCGATATGGACCATGAGCGGCATTCCGCAATCGTCGGCGACTTGCCGCGCGCGCCGCAACGGCTCAAGCCCATTCAGGCCGACCGTGTTGACGTCGATGCGGGCCTTGATCCCGAGGATGAGATCGCGGTTGGCCTCGGCGACCTTCGTGGCCAGTTTCTCGTCCAGGTAGTTCAGGTTGGCCATTTCCCAGCTCGGGGCGGTCAGGCCAATCCCAGAGATATTCAGCAGTGCGTAGATCCGGGCCACCGACTGGCGCGCAATAAAGTCGCGAAAGCCGCCAAAGTTCCAGGCCCCGGCCGAGCCGACGTCGAGCCAGGTCGTAACCCCGGTGCGGGCGGCGACCGGATCGGCCTGGATGCCCCAATACGTCACGCCGTGATAGACATGGGTATGGAGGTCAACCAGCCCGGGAGTGACCAGCAGACCGGTCGCGTCAACGACCGCCGCAGCGACGCTGTCGGGGATGGACGCCTCCACCGCCGCCACCCGGCCGCGAAATACGGCCACGTCGAAATTGCCATCCCGGTTGGAAGCCGGATCGATCAGGCGCCCATTCTTGATTAGGAGATCAAATCGCATCGGGGCATTGTAGCGAGGGCGCGGGCGTCCGCGCTTCTGTGTAGCTCGCATGCGGAGACGCAGAGAACGCCTGCCAGGGGAAGCACCCTCGCGGAAAGTCCCGAGAGCGCGAAAGATCGCAGCGGGATTTTTTCGCGGCTTTGCGCTTTCGCGTGAGAGTGTTTGTCGCCGCGCATACAATCGCAGGATGCGGATCGCAACCTTCTCGATCGTCGCCTGCGACCTCACAACTCGCGAGTGGGGCGTGGCCGTCGCCAGCAAATTCCTGTCCGTCGGCGCGTATGTGCCTTACGCTCAGGCCGAAGCCGGCGCAATCGCCACCCAGGCCCTGGCCAACCTGTCGTATGGCGCAGACGGGCTCGCCATGCTGGCCGCGGGAAAGAGCGCGGTCGAGGTCGTCGCCGGTCTGACCTCGATCGACCCCGGCTGCGACGAACGCCAGCTCGGCATCGTTGACGCCCGCGGCCAGGCCGCCACCTTTACTGGCGCAAAGTGCATGGATTGGGCCGGCGGTGTCGCTGGCGAAAACTTCACCGCCCAGGGAAATATTCTGGCCGGACCGGGCGTGGTCGAAGCGATCGCCCGCGCCTTTGAAGCCACGCGCGGCGACTTGTCCGAGCGGCTGTTTGCCGCTTTGCGCGCCGGCGACGCGGCCGGTGGGGACCGGCGTGGGCGCCAGTCGGCGGCGATGCGGATCGTACAGCGCGGAGCCGGTTATGGGGGCGTTACCGACGGCAAACTCGACCTGCGTGTCGACGATCACACCGCGCCGGTCGCCGAGCTCGGTCGGCTGATCATGTTGCGCCGCCTGTATTTCGGCGCAACCCCATCGGCGGAAAAACTCGACCTTGATGAGGCATTGATCCGAGAAATGCAGACGATTGCGCGCGCCGCCGGATATTACCTCGGCGATCTGGACGGCGTACTCGACGACACCACCCGGGCCGCGCTCCGGGCCCTGACCGGGACTGAGAATCTCGAGGAACGGATCGATCTTGCGCGCGGCACCATTGACCCGCCCGCGCTGGCGTATTTGCGCGAACAGTTCGGCTAGCGGCCGGCTCAGCCCATATCGCCCCACGACACGGGATGCACCGTCCGGCGACGCGGACCCGTGACCTGCGAGACAATTGGGAACCGGACACACCCAGACAACGTTAGCGCCGTCCGTGCCACGAAAGCGATCATGACCCAACCCCGCACCATCTCCTACGACTCCCGCGCGATCAAAATCAATGCCGACCGAAGTTTTATCCTCAGCGGCGCCGTGCACTACCCGCGTAGCACACCTGCAATGTGGCCGAATCTGATGAAGCGCAGCCGCGATCTTGGCCTTAACGCAATCGAAACTTATGTTTTCTGGGGCCTGCACGAGCGCGTGCGCGGCCAGTTCGACTTCACCGGACGGCTCGACCTCAATCGTTTCATCGAGGCCGCGGCCCAAGAAAACCTCGATGTCATTCTGCGGATAGGTCCGTACATCTGCGCCGAGACCAACTACGGCGGCTTCCCGGTTTGGCTGCGCGACGTGCCTGGGATACGAATGCGGACATGGAACGAGCCCTTTATGCGAGAAATGGCGCGCTGGGTGCGCCAGGTTGGCGACCGGGTGCAACCCTATCTTGCGTCAAACGGCGGGCCGATCATCCTGGCTCAAATCGAGAACGAGTACTCGCTTGTCGCCCGCCAATACGCGGAGGAGGGAGAGCGCTATCTGCAATGGTCAATCGATCTTGGCCAGTCGATGGAGCTCGAGTTACCCTGGGTCATGTGCTTTGGCGGGATGCCCGGGGCGATCGAGACGATCAACGCCTTTTACGGCCACCAGCGCATTGATTCGCACACCGAACAACACCCGGAACAGCCCGTCCTGTGGACTGAGAACTGGACCGGGTGGTACGATTTGTGGGGTTACCCGCACAACGTCCGAACCGCCGAAGACGAAGCCTATGCCGTGGCGCGCTTTTTGGCCGCGGGCG
>JBKJQK010000393.1:0-6509 GCA_046594095.1 Anaerolineae bacterium
GGGTGACCCCGGGAATCATCCGGGCCAGGACGTTGACAACCCCGAACTGCGGATTGAGGATCCAGATAAAGATCATCGTCACCGGGACCTCGGGGAACGCCCACGGCATCATCAGCAGGGCCCGCGCCACCCCGCGCCCCCGAAACGGGCGGTTGAACAACAACGCCGTGAGCAGGCCGGCCCCCAGCGCCACGAAAATGACCAGACCCGTGAACTTGACCGTCGTCAGCAGCACATCCCAGAACTCCGGGTCGGCCAGCATCCGCTCGTAGTTGGCAAATCCAACCCAGACATTCGGTTTGTTCGAGGCCAGCTCGAGGCTCGTGAAGCTGGCATACACCCCCTGCAGGATGGGCACGATCACCATTACGCCTTCGTACAAGATGATCGGCAGCACGAGGAGATAAGGCAGAGGATTGGTTCGCCGGCGGACTTTTGACCCGGCGCCCGGCATTTGCAGGCTGCCGGCGGCTGTGGAATCACTCATCGCGATCGTCGCCTCCCAAGGGTCTGCAATGACCCATCTTGCGATCCGCGCGAGCGCGCGGGGCGTAAATCAAGCTGCCCGGCGCGGATGGCCGGGCAGCTTGAACCAGAGAACGTTTTGTTAGGTGATCCGGGCGGCCAGGGCCTCGGCTTGTTTCTGGGCCGTCGCCATTGCTTCTTCCACCGACTTGCCGGCCGTGAGCACGCTGGCGAAGTTGGTGATGACGATCTGCCCAAACTCGGCGAAGTTGTAGACGAAGTCGCCCACGACGTCGAACGGGGTCACATACTTGACCCCATCGTAGCCCGGCTTCAGCCACTCGAGCTTGTCCAGATACTCCTTGCGGGCCGCCGAGGGCTGGGCGAAGATGACGTCCTCGCAGCCCTCGACCAGACGCCGGTAGGTGTCCGGCTTGTACAGGAAGGTGACGAACTGCAGGGCCGCGTCCTTGACGGGCGAGCCGGCGCTGATCATCATGGGGTGGATGCGGGCGATCGAGGTGTTGCTCGCCCACGGGATCGGCGCGCTGCGCAATTGCGGGTACAGATCCGGGTATTCCTTATTCCCCTTGAAACTGCCGACGGCGGCCGAGACGAACAAGCCCTGGGCTGCCGCGCCGGTTCCGAAGAGGCGGGCCCCGGTGGGCGTGTCCGCGCCCTGGGGGATCGCCGCATCGTACATCTGCTTGAACAGCTTGAGGCCCTTGATGATCGGCTCGGAGGTGAGTTGGGGGACCTTGCCCTTGGCCCACACGCCGCCGTAGGGCATGCACCACTCCTCGAGCTGGAACCAGAATTCAGAGGGTTCGCTGACCAGGTGGCTCATAAAGAAGCCGTACTGCTGCTTGGCGCGATCTGTCAGGGCCTTGCTGACGGCAATCCACTCCTCGGGGGTCTTGGCCGGAGTGATCTTGGCGTCGTCGTAGCGCTTCTTGTTGTACAGAATGCCGAAGGCGACCGTCACCATGTCGAGGCCATACAGCTTGCCGTCTTTGCGCAAGGCGTCGTGGGCCGAACTCAGGTCCTTGATGTTGTTGGTCGTGAGGACTGAATCCAGCGGATGCAACAGGCCCGACCGGATCAGGCGGGGGGCCAGCTCGGGGGTGGCCATGACGATGTCGCCGTCCAGCTTGCCAGCCTGCGCGCCGACGATGGTCTTGGTGCTATACGGATCGAACGGAATATTCTCCGCAACGACCTCGATTTCCTTCTGGGACTCGTTGAATTCCTTGATGAGGGCCAGGTGGGTCTTGCCGCGGTTGCCTTCCTCGAACCACCAGGACAGATAGCGCACCTTCTGCTTGACGCCCGTGTTCACGGCGGTGGGCTTGGGCGCATCGGTGGGCTTGGGGGCGGCCGTGGGCGGAACAGCCGTTGCCGCGGGCGCGGCGGTAGCGGCCGGAGCGGCCGTGGCGGGCGGGGGCGGAACAGCGGTCGGCGCGGCGGCGGGCGCGCAGGCGGCCAGGGCGGCGGCCCCGGCGCCAATCGCCGATGCCTTGAGAAACTTGCGCCGGGTAATCGGTTTCAATTTCTTGCTCGTCATCTCGGTACTCTCCTTGCTGTAATCGGTCGGATAAATTCTGGCTTGATTAACAGATTGAGCTGAGCGATCTCAGCCGGAAGCGTCCTGGCTATTCCTCGATTTCCTTCCCTCCCCCCATTTTCCGGAATTGAACGCGGCAACCCGAACCTTTTCAGGCTTCCTTGATGACGGGATTGGACAGCGTGCCGAGTCTGGCGATCTCGACCGTGACGGTCTCGCCTGGCAGGATCCAGCGCTTGGGCGTGCGCGCCGCGCCCACGCCCGAGGGCGTGCCGGTCGACACGATATCGCCCGGTTCGAGCGTCATGACGCCGCTCAACACGTTGATCAGTTGGTTGACGTTGAACACCAGCTCGCGGGTGTTCGACTTCTGCAGCACGACCCCCCCGATGGTCAGCGAGATGTCGAGGTTGTGCGGATCGGGGATCTCGTCGGCCGTCGTCAGGGCGGGTCCCATCGGCATAAACGCGTCGAAGGTCTTGCCCAGCGTCCACTGCGACGTTCGCATCTGGAAATCGCGGGCGCTGATGTCGTTCAGCGGGAGATAGCCGGCCACGTAGCTCAGCGCGTCGGCTTCGCTGACGTGCCGGGCGCGTTTGCCGATTACAAAGCCAAATTCGGCCTCGTAGTCGACGTTGTCCGTTAGCCGGGGAATCACGACTGGCTCGCCGGGCCCGATGACGGTGTTGGCGTATTTGGCGAATACGGTCGGGAACTCGGGCACGGCCTGGCCGGATTCCTTGGCGTGGTCGCGGTAGTTCAGCCCGATGCAGATGATCTTGCCGGGCCGCGGGATGGGCGCCTTGAGGGTGTAGCTGCCCTGCGCCAGCTCATCGGTGTGGGTGGCCGCCGCAAGCGCTTTGGCCGCCAAGTCCATCGCGGCGTCGCCACCGGCCAGAAACGAAAGCATATCGCCGGGGATGCGCGCATCCAACTGGTGAAGGTCGATTGCGGCCGTTCCGCGCAACGCGCCGAGTCGCAAGGTTGTGGGCGAGTCATTTCGGGCGAAAGTAATAAGCTTCAAGTCAGACCTCTCTTTTGGTATACTGCTAACAACTTACTGCCAACAATAGTTCAAGTTACCACTTCTGTCAAGGCAGGCCCAAAGTCAATGGAGAGATATGACAACCCACATCGTTTACGCGTTTGGTGATGCCACAGGCCACCCAATTGAGTCGGGCATCCTGGCCGGCCAGGATGTCGATTTTGCCTACTCAAACGGGGTGGATTCGCCGGAATCGCGCGCGGTTCTTCTCCACGCCGACATACTCGTGATCGCGCTGGAGAAGATCTCCAGCGAAGTGATGGACGCAATGCCCAACTGCCGCTTTATCAGCCGGCTGGGCGTTGGGATCGACAACATCGACATTCCGGCCGCCACGGCCCGCGAGATATGGGTTGGGAATGTGCCGGATTACGGTGTTGACGAAGTGGCTACCCATGCCATCGCCCTGGTGATGGCTCAGCACCGCGGCCTGCGGGCGCTGATCAACAGCACCAAGGCCGGCAAATGGGAGTCGGCGTCGATGCGCCCCATCCACAGGACCACCTCCGTGACGCTCGGCGTGATGGGCTACGGCCGGATCGGCCGGGCCGCCGGCAGCAAGGGCGCCGGTCTGGGGATGCGCGTCATCGCCTACGATCCCTTCCTCACCGACGCGCAGATTCGCGCCGCCGGCGCCGAGCCGGTCTCCCAGGAAGCGCTCTATGCCCAGTCCGATTTCATCACCCTCCATCTTCCGCTGGACGAGAAGACCCGCCACACCATCAACGCCCGCACGATCGGAATGATGAAGCCGGGCGTATGTCTGGTCAATACCGCCCGCGGTGGTCTCGTGGATGAAGCGGCCCTTCTTGATGCGGTCAATTCCGGGCGGATTCGCGGGGCCGCCCTCGATGTGCTGAGCATCGAGCCGCCCCCCGCCGATAACGCGACCCTGCAGGCGCTGATGCGCCACGATCGGATCCTCGTCACCCCGCACACCGCGTGGTACTCCGAGGAAGCCCAGGTTGACATGCGCACCCGGGCCGCCGAAGACATCCTCCGGGCGCTGCGCGGCGAACGGCCCCGCACCCCGGTCAATGAAATCAACGGAGGCAAATAATCATGGCAGATCGCTATCTGGTTACCGGCGCGCTGGGTTGCATCGGCGCGTGGACGGTCAAACGCCTGATCGACGAGGGCGCCCAGGTCTGGACCTACGACCTGCCCGGCGAGCCGCATCGCCTGCGCCTCATCATGAGCGACGCCGCGCTGGCAAAGGTCAATTTCATCCAGGGCGACATCACCCATGCCGAAGCCTTTGACCACGCGGTGGCCGACAACGCCATCTCCCACATCATTCATCTGGCCGCCCTGCAGGTGCCGTTTGTGCGGGCCAACCCGATCCTGGGCGCCCAGGTGAACGTGGTCGGCACAACGGTTGTTCTTGAGTCTGTCCGCCAGCGCAAAGCCCAGATCCAGGGCCTGGTCTACGCCAGCTCGGTCGGGGTGTATGGCGGGCCCGAGATGTATCCCGGCGGCACGCTGCGCCAGGACTCGGCCCTCCACCCCCTCAACCTGTATGGCGTGTTCAAGCAGGCGAACGAAGGCACGGCCCGGATTTACCACCAGGACTGGGGCGTGAAGAGCATCGGCATTCGACCGTATGTGCTGTATGGGCCAGGCCGCGACCAGGGTATGACGTCCACCCCCACCAAGGCCATGCTCGCCGCCGCAATTGGGCGGGCGTATCGCATCTCATACGGCGGCACGGTCGTGTTCCAGTACGCCGATGATTGCGCGCGCGCCTTCATCCAGGCGGTGCGGGCCGGCGTCGACGGCGCGAATGTGTATAACCTCGGCGGGACCGAGGCCGCCATCGAGACGGTGGTGACGGCGATCGCCGCCGCCGTCCCGGGCATGGCCGGACAGATCACCTTCAACCCGGAGGCGCTGGCCCTGGCCCCGCACGTCGACGAAGCGCCCCTCGAGGCCGCCATCGGCAAGCTGAGTTGGACGCCTCTGGAAGCCGGCGTGCGCCAGACGATCGACATATTCCGGGCCGCGGCCGCGGCGGGAAAGATCAACGCCGATCGAATCCTGGCCTGAAAGACACCCGCGCGAAGTCGTAGATGGACACCCGAAAGGCTGATACCGCATTTGCCCCGTTCGAGCCGATCACCGCTCAGACCCTGAGTGAGACGGCGACTGAGCGTCTTCGGCGGGCCATCCAGTCCGGCGCGCTGGCCCCGGGCGAAGCGCTGGTCGAGCGCGAACTGGCCGCCCAGCTTGGGACCAGCCGGGTACCCGTGCGCGAGGCCATCCAGCGCCTGATCGAAGAGGGCCTGGTCAAGAAGACCGCCAATCGCGGCGCGCTCGTCTATCTGCCATCTGCGGTCGAAATCGAGGAGATTACCTCCATCCGGATCGTGCTCGAGCAGTTCGTGGCCGAGCGGGTGGCCCAGCGCTGGACCCCCGACGCCGACGCGGAGTTTTGCGAGATCGTTGACCGGATGCGGGTGGGTGTGGAAGCAAGGGATCGGCCCCGTTTGTCCCTGCTGGACAACGAGTTCCATGCGACGACCTGGCGGGTGGCCGCCCATGGCGTGTTGATGGATGTCGTGGCCAGCCTCCGGCAGCGCATGACCCGGCTGCTGAATGAAACCGTTGCGCTGATGACCGATGACGCTCTTCCCGGCATCATCGACGCGCACGAGGAGCTGATTGCCGTTTTTCGCGCCGGCGACGCGGCAAAGGCGAGGGAAGAAATGCGCCGGCATATTGAGGTGGGCAAAGCCCGCATCGTGAACGTCTACAAAGGGAGATTCCAACCATGACGGTGACAAAAGAACTGGCCCTGTCGCTCTACCGGACGATGCAGATCATCCGGCAGTCCGAGGAAGGATTGGCGCGGTCGTATTCGGCCGGGCTGATCCACGGCGCGTGCCACACCTATGTGGGCGAGGAAGCCATCGCCACGGGCGTGTGCGCGCATCTGACCCACGACGATGCGGTGTTTAGCACCCATCGCGGTCACGGCCATGCCCTGGCCAAGGGCGTCACGCCGCGCGAGCTGTTCGCCGAGCTGTACGGGCGCGAGACTGGCGTCTCGCACGGGCGCGGAGGCAGCATGCACCTGTTCAAGCCCGAGGTCGGGATGATGGGCACCAGCGGCATCGTCGCCCCGTGCATCCTTCAGGCGGCCGGGGCCGGTTTCTCGTTCAAGCTGCGCAAGACCAACCATGTCGGGGTGGCCTTCTTCGGAGATGGCGCCTCGAACAACGGGGCCTTCCACGAGGGCATCAACCTCGCCGCGATATACCAGACGCCCACCCTGTTTGTATGCGAGAACAACCAGTTCGCGACCGAGATCGCCTTCAGCTACGCCACCCGCAACACCGATGTGTGGCGCAAGGCCGAGAACTACGGCATCCCCGGCATCTGCGTGGATGGCAATGATGTGCTCGCGGTCTATGGCGCGGCCGGCGAGGCGCTCAA
>JBKJQK010000003.1:0-10798 GCA_046594095.1 Anaerolineae bacterium
GATCGCCCTGAAGGACGTCCGGCTCGCCTTTCGAGACCGGGCCGCGCTGATCCTGATGTTCGCCGCGCCGCTCGCGCTGACCGCTGGGCTGGGCCTGGTGACCGGGCGGTTTTCCGGGAACACGAGCGGCGCGGGGCTGCGCGACATCCCGGTCGCCATCATCAACCTCGATGAGGGCGCGGTCGGCGGCGCCCTGATCAATGTCCTCAGCTCGCCCGAGTTGGATGGGCTGCTCGAACCCATGACCCCGACGCTGGCCTCCGAAGCCAGGGCACTGGTAGACGCTGACAAGGTTCCGGCCGCCATCATCATTCCGGCCGGATTCACCCGGCGCTTCATCCCGGACAGCCGGACGGGCGTGATCGGCCCGTCTGAGGCGATCGAACTGCGGGTCGGGGCCGGCCGGCCGATTGGAGCCGGGATTGTCCGATCCGTGGCGGAGGAATTCATCAGCCGGGTCGAAGCGGCCCGGGTCAGCGGACAGGTGTCAATAACCCGATTGCTGAACGCAGGACTGATCAAGCCGGCCGAGGCAGAGGCGTCTGGGCGCGCGGTCGGGCGCCAGATTCGCCAGGCGCCGCCGATCACCGTGGCCGCTCGCACGTTTGAAGGCGCAACCGCGCCCGTCTTCGACACGCTGGCGGTGCTTGCGCCAGGCATGGCGCTGCTGTTTCTGATGTATGCCGTCACGCGCGGCGCGGGGGCGCTGCTGGGCGAGCGGCGGGCCGGAACACTCGGCCGTCTGTTCCAAAGCCCAACTTCCATCACTCAGACCCTGGCCGGGAAGATGCTGGGCACCTATTTGACGGCCCTGGCCCAACTGGGGATCCTGATCGGTGGAACCACTTTGATATTCAACCTGCGCTGGGGAGACGGGATCGCCCTCGCGGCGCTGGTGATCGCAACCGCCCTGGGAGCGACGGGCTGGGGGGCGCTGCTGTCGTGGATCGCGCGCACGCCGGCTCAGGCCGCCAGCGCGGGCACCGCCTTGATGCTCTCCTTCGCCGTCCTGGGCGGCAGTTTTGGCATGGACGCCGGCCAGCTTCCGAGCGGCCTGCGCGCGCTGGGAATGCTGACACCCAACCACTGGGGAGTGACCGGCTTTGCGCGACTTGCTTCCAGCGGGACACTGCCCGACCTAGCCACTCATCTTGGGGCGTTGTGCCTTATGGCGGTCGTGACGTTCGCCATCGCCACACTCCTGTTTCGGCGGGCCGGGTTTGCGCGCCGACGCGCGAAAGGAGACAATTGACCGCGCTGAGAACCATTCTCGCGATTGCCTGGAAGGACACCCGAGTCCGTTTTTCCAGTCGCAGTGAGCTGTTGATTTTTCTGATTCTGCCGGTGGCCTTCACTTTCATCCTGAGCGGCGGCGGCGGCGCGCGTCACTCCCCGGGCGGCGCCGGCGAACAATGACGTCCCGCGGTTGATCATTCCAGCCGGCTTCGACGCGGCAGTGGCGGCCGGAAACGCGTCTCTTGACTTGCGCCTGAAGCCCAACGATCTGAGTGCAATTTCCGCGCAACGGGCGGTGAATGCCGCGGTGGGACAGGTCGGGCGCGCGGTGGCCGCGGCCCGCCAGAGCGTCGAGAACGCCGAGCGGATCGCGCCCTTTGCCAGCCCCCAGGCGCGCCAGGCCTGGTATGAGGCGAGCCTGGGCGAGGCGCAGGCGCTCCTGGCGGCGGCGCCCAGCCGTTTGGCGGTTGCTCAGGCCGCGCCGCCCTCGGGCGCCTACGACCCGGCCGCGCAGGCATCGGCCGGGCAATTGATCACCTGGGTGCTCATCCCGATGCTCGGCATCGCCGCGCTGTTCGCCTACGAGCGCGAGACCGGAACGCTTCGCCGGTTGCGGACGACGCCAACGGGAAGGGCGGTGATGCTCCTCGGCGTGGCAGGCGGGCAGTTCATCACGGCGCTGGTCCAGATGGCGCTGCTTGTTGGGTTCAGCGCGCTCGTCCTCGGGGTGAACTGGGGCCGCTCGCCGGCCGGTTTGCTGCTCATGGGCGGCGCTTTCGGGATGGCCGGAATTGCGCTGGGGGTCATGCTTGGGACGTTCGTCAAGTCGGAGCGCCAGGCCACGGGCCTCAGCATCCTGATGGGCATGTTGATGGCGTTGCTGGGTGGTTGCTGGTATCCCCTGGAGATTTTCCCCGGGGCGGTCCGCGCGGCGGCGCATATCCTCCCGACGAAGTGGATGACGGAAGGGCTGACCGATCTGACGCGGCGCGGCCTGGGGGTGAGCGCGATTCTCCCGGCGGCCGCAGCGCTGTTGGCTTTCGCGGCCATCTTCTTTTCCATCGGTGGGGCGCGTTTCCGGCGGGTGGAGGCCTGACCGGCCGGCGCCGGCGGGGAGACAATACCGACATCCATGGCCAATAGCTCACTCACCCGGTTGCGCGACACCGCGCGGCCCGAAGCCGAAGCCTTCCGGCTCATGGCTCGGATTGGGACTTTGGGTCGCCGCTGTTCAATCAGGCGATGATGGTGGCGGCCGTCGTCCCGATGGTGGCCCTGGTTCTCATCAACTACGTGGCCAATACGTCCTGGAGCGAGAAAGTGGCGATTACCGGCCTGACCGCAGGGTTTTTGGGCGTTTCTGATTTTCAGCTACCGCTCCAGCGAGCGGCGCAGGCCCCTTTGGCTATTTGCCGAAGGCGCGTTCGCGCTGGCCTTGAACATTTACCCTGGCCCTGATCACGGAATCAACTTCGCGCCGTTCGCGATCGTATGCGCTCAGGCCACCATCACCCTGCCAATTCTGCGCGCATGGGTCTGGGTGCTGGCCTGCGCCGTCATTTCTGTGGCGACTTCGATGCTCGCCTACGGCGCCCAGATCGGCTACGGCGGTTCCGCGCTGATTGGACTGGCGAATGCGACCGGCTTCGCCTTTTTTGCGGTCGTGGGCGGGCTGATGCGCCAGGCCATTCAGGATTGCCGCCGCAGCGAGGCGCTCAACCGTGAGTTGGAAGCCGCCAATGCCCAACTCAAGGTGATGACAGCCCGGGCCCAGCATCTGGCGGTGGCCGAGGAGCGCAACCGGCTGGCCCGCGACCTGCATGACTCGCTCGGCCACCGGCTGACCGTGGCGGTCGTGCAACTCGAGGGTGCCCAACGCTTGATCCCCAGCGATCCGGACCGGGCCGCCCGGATGGTGGGGACGATGCGAGAGCAGATCCGGGAGGCTTTGGGCGATCTCCGCCGCAACGTGGCGGCCTTGCGCGCGCCCACCGAGGAGGATCTCCCGCTTCAGTCGGCGCTGACCCGGTTGACGGCCGATTTCGAGGCGGGGACGGGCCTGCGGGTCTACCTCGAAATGCCGCCGCGGTTGCCCGCCCTGTCCAACGCCCAGAAGCACGCGAGCGCCCGCCAGGCGTGGGTGCGGATCCGGGATGACCCCGGCCGAATCGCAGTCGAGGTCGCCGACGACGGCGTGGGCGCGGCGGACAGCGGTGATAGCGCGTTCGGCTTGATGGGTCTGCGTGAGCGGGCCGGCCAGCTCGGCGGCGCCGTGAAACTCGGCCCGGCGCCGCAGGGAGGCGCGCTCATGACGTTTGAGATTCCGATGGCGGGCGCTCCTGCCGAAGGAGCCTGAGGATGCCGACCCGGATTCTGATCGTCGACGATCAGCGCTTGATGCGCGAGGGCGTGCGCACATTGCTCGAACTTGAGACGGACTTCGAGGTCGCCGGCGAGGCCGGGAACGGATGGCGTCGAGGCGACCCGCCGGTTGCGCGCCGCCCATCCCGCGGCAAGGGTCGTCATCCTGACCACCTTCGACGACGAAACCTACGTGTTTGAGGGCTTGCGGGCCGGCGCGCTGGGCTATCTGCTCAAGGAATTGTCGGGCCAGGAGCTGGCCGGAGCGATTCGGACGGTGATGGCCGGGGGCGCATTGATCGAACCCTCCGTTGCGCGGAAAGTTTTTGCTGAGTTTGCGCGGCTCGCTGTCTCCAGCCGGCCCGTTATCTCCGGGCTGACCGAGCCGCTGACCGAGCGCGAAAAGGATGTGCTCGCGGGTGTGGCGGCCGGCTTGTCGAATCGCGAGATGGGGCAGAAGTTATTCCTGACCGAGGGCACGGTCAAAAACTACGTCACAAGCGTTTTGCAGAAGATCGAGGCGCGAGATCGCACGCAGGCGGCGCTGTGGGCGAAGGAGATGGGGCTGCTGTAATTTGACGGCCGACGGCGGCCTGCCGTCAGCCCGCCCTCAGGCGCTCCATCTCCTCGTTCACGCGAAGCGGACGGCGCTGGACCGATGTGGCCGGGGCGCGTAAGTTGAAATTGAAGATGGCCTTGTTAATCTCTTTGACATCGGCTTCGAGCCGGGCGATGGCCCGCTTCCAATGCGCCTCGATCTGGTTGCGGTCCTCGAATGAACTGGCCAGTTTGAGCTGGCGCTCGCGCCAGGCGTGGCTGCGCGCGATGCGCTCGCGGGCCTCGTCCATCATCTTGCGCAGGCCCTTGTCTTCCTCGATCCACTCAGGCAAGGCGCCAGCGGTCTTCATCACATGAGCGGCCAGCCGCTCGTCTTCGGGAATGTGGCTGTCGTCCTCCTCAGGAATAGGCCCGTCACGCTTGATCTTGTCGAATCCCCCGGCCTCCTGCGCTTCGCGAATCTTGTTGTCGACCAGCTTGTCCCATTTTGCGTCCATGCCGGTGATTTTGCCATGAATTCAGGCGGGGGCCTTCTCGATCCGCACCGTGCAAAGCTTGAACTCCGGGATCTTGGCGATCGGGTCCAGGGCGAAGTCCTGGGTCAGGATGTTGGCCGGAGCCTCGGCCCAATGAAATGCCAGAAAGATGACCCCCACCGGTACACGATCACTGAATCGGGCCAGCGTGCGAACCTCGCCCCGCCGGCTGCGGATTACCACGGCCCCGGCGTCAGCGATCCCGGCAGACTCGGCGTCTTTCGGGTTAATTTCCACCCAATCGCCGGGGTCGCGCCAATTCAACGGCGCGCTTCGGCGGGACATGGTGCCGGTGTGATAGTGATAGAGCACCCGGCCGGTCGAGAGGACAAGCGGGTAGTCTGCATCGGGCAGCTCGGCCGGAGCCCTGGCCCCAATCGGGTGGAACTTGCCGAGTCCGCGGGTGAACGTTTCGCTGTGGAGGATGGGGGTCCCGGGGTGATCGTCGGCCGGGCATGGCCAGCACAGGCCACCCTCGGTCAGACGGGCATGGACGATGCCGCGGTAGGACGGCGTGACCGACGCGATTTCTGTCGCGATCTGAGCGGTGCTGGAATAGGACCACCGGCCACCCAAATGAGGGCCACGGTCCAGCCGACCCTCCAGCCGCTTGCCGACTTCGGCCACGATCCACCAATCGGGCTTCGCCTCGCCGGGCGATTTGAGCACCGGGTGAATGAGCTGGACGCGCCGCTCGGTGTTGGTCTTTGTCCCGTCTTTTTCGAGCCAGGAGGCCGCGGGCAGAATGACGTGAGCCAGCTGGGCGGTCTCGCTCAGGAAGATCTCCTGTACGACGAGAAAGTCCAACGATCTGAGCGCTTCTTCGACATGCTCGAGATTTGGGTCGCTGAGCATGGGGTTCTCACCCATGACATACAAGGCCCGCACCCGCCGCTCGCCGGCGGCCTTCATCAACTCGACGACGGTGAGTCCGGGCTGCGCGGGCAAATCGGGCAGGTCCCACTTCGCGGCAACCGTCTTCCGTTTAGCCTCGTCCGTCACGCTCTGGTATCCGGGCAGGACGTTGGGCAGCGCGCCCATGTCACTCGCGCCCTGCACGTTGGATTGGCCGCGGAGTGGATTCACCCCGGTGCTGCGCTTTCCCAGTTGGCCGGTGAGCATGGCCAGGTTCGCCAGGGTCAGCACCAGTTCCGTTCCGTTCGTGCGCTGTGTGACGCCCATCGCCCAGAAGATGCCGGAGTGGCCGCGGTCCGACTCGGCCGCATACTTTGAGGCGCCCCGGACCCGCTCTCCCAGGGCGTACATCCGGGCAGCCTGAACGATCTTTTCAGCCGGAACGCCGCACTCGAGCGCCGCTCGATCGGGCGTGTACAACGCGACGGATGCCGCGAAGTCGTCGAAGCCCTCGGTCCGCGCGGCGATGAAGTCCCGATCCGCCCAGCTCTCGCGCACGATGACATGGGCCATCGCCAGGAAGACGTAGATGTCGGCGCCCGGCCGAGGCTGGAGCCAGAGCGTGGCATGCTCGGCCAGGGGAATTCGGCGCGGGTCAACGAGGAGCAGGTTCGCCCCGCCTTTCACTGCCCGCACCATTTCGTAGCTGATGACGGGGTGAGATTCGGTTGTGTTGGACCCGGTGACAAACAGGCAATCGGCGTCGCGAATCTCGTGGATGGGATTGGTCATCGCCCCGCCGCCAAAGGCCATCCCCAGGCCGGAGACCGAGCTGGCGTGACACAGCCGCGCGCAGTGGTCGACGTTATTCGTCCCGATGGTCGCCCGCATCAGCTTCTGGAAGACATAGTTGTCCTCATTCGTGCAGCGGGCGGAGGACAAACTGGCGACCGAGTCGGGGCCGGTCGCCTTGACCGCCTCAGCGAGTTTGTCGGCCACGATATCGAGCGCAACGTCCCATCCCACGGGCACAAAATCGGCCAGCGTGGTCCGCTGCGTCTCGCCGAGCGCCCATGGCTCGGCGATCAGGCCAAGTTGATGGGCCAGGTCTTTGCGAATCAGGGGCCGGGTCAGCCGGTCAGGATGCTGGGCGAAGTCCCAGCCGAAACGTCCCTTGGCGCACAGAAACTCGCCGTTGGCGGGCGCCTCGGGATAGCCTTGCGCGTATACGATCTTGTTGCCCTTCGTCCGAAACTCGACCCCGCAGCCTACGCCGCAGTAACCGCAGATGGTGCGCTTGTGGTCGAGCTCCCATTCGCGGCCCTGCTTGAGGCGCGAGACCGGCAACAGCGCGGCGGTCGGGCAGACCTGAACGCAACTGCCGCAGAACACGCAGCTCGAGTCGATCATCGGCCCGTCGAAGGGCGTGGCGACATGACTGCCAAAACCGCGGTCGATGATCTCGATTGCGCCGGCCCCGATGACCTCATCGCATACCCGCACGCATTTGGCGCACAGGATGCAGTACTGATGGTCGCGGATAAAGAAGGGATTGTCGTCCTGATACAGGGTGCGCGAGAGTTTGAAATCGTGGGTCGTCTGGGTCAGGCCATATTCGTAGGCGTACTTTTGCAGCGCGCAAGCGCCGGCCTTGTCACAGGTGACGCAATCCAGCGGGTGATCGGAGACAAACAGGTCGATCGTGTCGCGCCGCAGCGCGGTCAGTTGTTCGCTCTGGGTGCGGACGACCATGCCCGGCTCGCACGCGAGCCCGCAACTGGGGATCGGATTTGGGCGCCCTTCCACTTCGACGAGGCACAGCCGGCAGCCGCCCGAGGGCTTGAGTTCGGGGTGATGGCACAGGCGCGGCACGTCGATGCCGAGGGCAATGGCGGCGTCGAGGGCCGTCGTGCCGGGTTTCACGCTCAGGGTCTGGCCGTCGATCGTCAACGTGATCATTTTTGCGCCTCGCCGGCGAGGTCGCCCGGAGCGGCCCCCACCAGTTGATCGTATTCGTGCCGGAAATAACGGAGCGTGCTCAGCACGGGGTTGGGCGCCGATTGGCCCAGCCCGCACAGGCTCGTGCGCTGAACGGTCACACACAGCCGTTCGAGCCGGGCAATGTCGGCCTGGGTCGCCTTGCGGTCCACGACCTTCTGGAGGATGCCCTGAATCTGCACGGTGCCGACCCGGCAAGGCACGCACTTGCCGCACGATTCGTCCACACAGAACTCCATAAAGAACTTGGCGACGTCGGGCATGTTGCTGGTGTCGTCCATGACCACCAGGCCGCCGGATCCCATGATCGAACCGAGCGCCTTCAGGCTCTCGTAGTCCATGGGTGTGTCAAGATGCTCGGCCGGGATGCAGCCGCCGCTGGGTCCGCCGGTTTGAGCGGCCTTGAATGTCCGCCCGGTCGCCACGCCGCCCCCAATCTCATAGACGATCTCGCGCAGCGTAATTCCCATCGGCACCTCGATCAGGCCGGTATTGTTGAGCTTGCCAGTGAGGGCAAAGATTTTGGTGCCCTTGCTCTTTTCGGTGCCGATTTTCTGGAACCAGGCCGCGCCCCGGTCGATGATGGCGGTGATCGCGCCGAAGGTCTCAACGTTGTTGATGAGCGTTGGACATCCCCACAGCCCGCTCTGGGCGGGATAGGGCGGGCGCATGCGGGGCAGGCCGCGCTGGCCCTCGATGGAGGCCATCAGCGCCGTCTCTTCGCCGCACACGAACGCGCCCGCGCCGATGCGGATGTCGACCTCGAAACTGAAGGCCGAGCCGAGGATATTGTTTCCCAGAAGGCCCTGCCGCCTGGCCAGACGGATGGCCTTTTCAAGGCGCGCCACCGCCAGGGGGTACTCGGCCCGCACGTAGAAATAGCCTTGCTGCGCGCCGACGGCATAGGCGGCGATAAGCATCCCCTCTAGAATACTGTGCGGGTCAGCCTCCATCAGGGTGCGGTCCATGTAGGCCCCGGGATCGCCCTCGTCGCCATTGGCGACCACAAACTTACGCTCGCCTTTGGCCAATCGGACGTGATTCCATTTGAGGCCAGTGGGGTAGCCCGCCCCGCCCCGCCCGCGCAAACCGCTGTTCTGGATTTCGTCACACACCTGCTGCGGTGTCAGGGTTGTCAACACCGTGGCCAAGGCGGTATAGCCGGAATGGGCAATGTAGTCTTCGATCCGCTCTGGATCGATCAGGCCGGCCCGCCGCAGGACGATCTTGGTCTGCCGGGTGAAGAACGGGATATCTTGAGCGAGGACATTCGCGCTCAACGCTTCGGAAGGTGACGAACCGCCCACGCCAACCCGCCCGGGCGCAAGCTGCTCATCGACGATGCGGGTGGCGACTTCGGCGGTGACATGCTCATACAGCGTGCTGGCCTGGCCCGGCATTTCGGACCGCAGCATCGGGCCGTGGCTGCACAGACCCATGCAGCCCGTTTGCACGACCTGAACCGTCTTGGTCAGCTCATGGGCTTTGAGCGTGCGCGCCAGAGCGTCTTTGACAGCAACGCTGCCCGAGGCCACGCAGGCCGTGCTGCTGCAGCACACCAGGCGACATGCGCGTTTGGACTGTTCGTCCCTTTCCTTTTGGGCCAGGGCCGGTAGTTCTTCAGGCTTCATTGTTCAGGCCTCCTGTTTCGGGCCAACCAGCGCCGACACGCGGCTGATTGCGCCGCCCGGGGTTTCCTTGCCGACAATGGCGCCATCCAGCACGGCCACGGGCGCCAGACCGCAGCTTCCGAGGCAGCGCGCCATCAATAGGCTCAGTTTGCCATCCGCCGTGGTCTGACCGCTTTTGATCCGGTATTCAGCTTCCAGGACGGCGACAATCTCGCCCGCTCCCTTGACATAACATGCGGTGCCCAGACACACGATGCAGGTATGTTCACCCTTGGGTTTGAATGTGAACAGGTGATAGAAGGTTGCCACGCCATAGACGCGGGCAAGCGGAACGTGTAATTCGCCGCTGATGTGCCGGAGCAGGTCCTGCGAGAGGTACCCGAAGGCCTCCTGGGCGGTGTTGAGCACCTCCAGGAGCGCGTCTCCCCGGGCATCAAACTTCTTGATGGCGCGTTCCACCAGCTTGAGACGCGGATCGCCTGCCAATTCTGCCTTCACCATAACTTCCATCCTCGTTTCATTCTGTCCGGCCCATGCTGAAGGTGAAAAACTCGCGTGTCTACAGTCACCTGTCCAGTCAATGACTGGTCATCCGGCCAAAGGTGATCGTCAGTACAATGCGCGCTCCATGACCCATCACGAAGACACGATGCGCCTGATGCGGGCACTCCAGCACCGACGGAGTGTCGGCCTGAAAGACATATCGCCCGAGCCGATTGACCTCGCTCTGGTCCAATTGATCCTCGATTCCGCGCCGTGGGTGCCCAACCATGGGCGGACAGAACCGTGGCGCTTCAGCGTCTACACCGGCGACGGCCGGCGAGGTCTGGGCGAGGCCTTTGCCGAAGCCTACCGCCTGGGCACACCGCCGGAGGAGTTCAAGGCCGAGGTCCAGGCTGCCCAACGCGAGCGGGTATGGAATGCTCCGGTCTGGATCAGTGTGGGTATGACACCGCCCTCACCCTTGCGCTTTCCGGTCTGGGAGGAAATTATGTCGGTCGGGATGGCGGCTCAGAATATGCATCTGGTCGCTGTCTCACTCGGCCTGGCGATGAAGTGGTCGAGCGGTATGACGTCGCTGCACGCCCACACCGCCAGCTTTGTCGGGCTGACGCAACCCTCTGAACTGTACGGATTCCTCTATCTCGGCAAGCCCAAGCCGGGTGTGGAGTGGCCCACCAGCACGCGCAGCCCAGTCTCCGAAAAGACCGTTTGGATCAGCCAATAAGCTCGGCCCAGGAAACCGAACCCAACATCCCAGAGGCCGAGCTCGCCACGCGCAAAGCCGCAAAGGCGTAATAGCACCAGCTTGTCCGCCGATTCGGGCGGCCTTCCCGGGCCCATTTGGCCGGCCCGCGCTATCTCGGGGTCCTGGCCGCGGACAACGCCGGGACCGGGCAGGTGACCGTGCCCGCCGATGTCGAGACACTCGCGCCACAGCGCGCGTTCTCGCTGTTCGTCACGCGAAACGAGGCGATCGCTCGCTGACCCAGGGCGTCCCCTACAATCGCCCATATGGAAATCAGCTGGGTGGCCGTCATCGGGTTTGCCCTGCTCTCCGCAGGTCTGTTCTGGAAGTTAAGCGAGACCCGCGGCGCGCGCGACCAGGCGGAGCGCACCGCC
>JBKJQK010000213.1:0-13485 GCA_046594095.1 Anaerolineae bacterium
GCCGCCGTGGCGCCCCGGCAGCAGGCCCTGGATGAGTGGGTTAAGGGTCCCGGCGCCAGGGCTGCATTCGATGCCGCCGGCAAGCCCACTCAGGCCGCCATCGGCTTCGCGAAGCGATTCGGTTTGGATCCCTCGGCCCTGGTCATCAAAGCCGATGAAAAGGGCGGAAGCTACGTGTTTGCCCCGCGCCACGAAGATGGCCGGCCAACCTCAGACGTCCTGCGCGAGGCGCTTCCGCGGGTCGTCGCCGGCATCAGTTTCGAGAACTCGATGCGCTGGAATGCCAGCAACGTCGCGTTCAGCCGCCCGCTGAATTGGTTCGTCGGCTTGCTGGCCGATCAGGTGATTCCGTTTGAATATGCGGGCGTCACCAGCGGGCGGACCAGCCAGGGCGCGCGCGGCGCTGGAAGTCCGGCCTTCGACATTGCCGACGCGAGCGACTACCCCGCCCGGCTGGCCGAAAAGAACATTCTCGGACACGCGTCCGCGCGCAAGGCCGAGATCCTGCGCCAGATTGAGGCGATCGCGGCGAGTGTCGGCGGGCGGATCAAAGACGACGCCGGCCTGCTTGAGGAAGTCACGCACCTGGTTGAGCAACCCACCGCGGTGCTGGGCGCGTTCGAGTCCGACTACCTTCGGATTCCTGCGCCGGTCCTGACAACGGTGATGCGTAAGCACCAACGTTACTTTTCAATTCTCGACCGGACAACCGGAGAGCTCCTGCCGCATTTCATTGCCGTTCGAAACGGGGGCGCGCTCGGCATCGAAGACGTGCGGGCCGGGAATGAAGGCGTCTTGCGCGCCCGCTTCGCGGACGCCGCCTACTTCTTCAAGTCCGACACGCGCCAGACCCTGGCCGAGTATCTCCCACGACTTGGCACGCTCACGTTTCAGGCCAAGCTCGGCTCGATGCTCGACAAAACCGCCCGCCTCGAGGGGCTGGCTTCGACCATCGGCGGCCAACTCGGCGCCAACGCATCCGACATCGTGGTTGCCCGCCAGGCAGCCGGGCTGTGCAAGGCCGACCTCGCCACCAGCATGGTCATCGACTTCACCTCGCTCCAGGGGGTGATGGGGCGCGAGTATCTGCTCCGGGAAGGCGGGGATCCTGCGGTCGCGGACGCGATCTACGAGCATTACCTGCCGCAGGGGGCGGGCGATCCGGCCCCGTCCACCAGCGCGGGGCTAATCGTTGGACTGGCGGACAAGCTGGACAGCCTGGCCGGGCTTTTTGCGGTCGGATTGGCGCCAAAGGGTTCTTCCGATCCCTTCGCCCTGCGACGCGCGGCAATCGGGATCGCCCAGAATCTCGTCCTCGCCCGTCGGCGTTTCAGCATACGGGCAGGCCTGGCCGCGGCGGCAGCGCTGCTACCTGTCAAAGCGAGCCCCGAGGCCCTGGCCGGCGCTCACGCGTTTGTCGTCGAGCGCCAGCGGGCGAGCCTGCTCGAAGCGGGTTTCAAGTTCGACGTCGTGGATGCGGTGCTGGCCGAACAAGGTGACGACCCGTGGCAGGCGCGGCAGAGCGTCGAACAACTCACAAACGCGGTCGGCGCCACCGATTGGCCGGCGATTCTGGCGGCCTACTCGCGTTCCGCTCGGATCATCAAAAGCGCGCCCGCCTCAACCGCCGCGCTGGCCCACGACGGCGATCCGGCCTCAGTAGGCCTGGCCGGAGCGCTTGACGCGCTTCCGGGCGCGGTCGACGTTGAAGGGCTGGTCTCAAACCTGCGCGACCTTGTCGGACCGATCAACGTCTTCTTCGAGAAAGTAATGGTGATGACCGATGACCCGGGCGCGCGCGCGTCCCGTCTGGCGCTGCTCGCCCGCGTGGCGGGGATGGCCGCCGGGCTGGTTGACATCAGTCGGCTCGAAGGCTTTTAGCCCGACAGGCTATCGCAGCGTGCTACCCAATAGCACGCCATCTGACCAGTACGCGCCAGTTTCGCCGGCGGGGAGGATGTCGAACGTCTCGCCCTCGCCGCCTGCGATCCAATCGACCCGGATCACACGCGCGCCGTCAAGCGCCGCGCCATTTCCCAACGTCCCAAGTAGACGCCCATCGGCAGTCGGATGACCGGGCGATGCCGTTACCCGCCGGCCATCCGACAACGTGAGCGTGATGAACTGGTGATTGGGCGGGGCGAATGCGCGGCCAATTCTGATGAGCGGCGCCGCCGTGGGCCGGCCCTGCCCATCCGGCGTCCACACCACGTCGCCCGGGCGGAGTGTTTCGACCGCGCGGGGGCCGTTTGGCGTATCGATTCGGGCTCCCGCGGGCAGACAGATTGGGCAGCTTAATCGCGCCGGTATCTGGCTAGAGATCTTGACGGCACCGAAGGCGTCGAGCGTGCCTTCGATCTGTTCGCCCGAAGCGCCCACCCGCCGAGACAACACAAACCGAAACGCCGCGCTCGGTTCCGGTTGGATGGAAATGGCGCGCAGCTTGTTGTCCTCAACGTGCACCGCATATTTCTGCTCGGGCGTCAGCGTCGCCGGGTCGCCGAATCCCAGGCGATTCAGGATGGCGTCGAGCGTTACGGCGTCCTTTTGAATCTCGCTAAATCGAGCGATGCCGCGATCCCGGCTATCGGCGCGCGCGATCGGGTATTGATCGGGGTCGCAATAAAAGATTCCGGCCTCGGCCCCAACCGCCCCAAATCGGTCAATCAGGATATACCGCGCCGCGGCCGCGGAAAGCGGCATGGGAGCCGGGCTTTGAGCCGGCGCGGGCGAAGGTGTGCCGAAGATCGCGAGAGTCGGCGTTCCGGTGGGCACAACGCTGGCCGGCGGACCAATCGCGCAACCCGCAAGCGCCACGGCGAGGATAAACCAACCGATTCGGAATTCAGGCATACCTTCTCTCATCAGGCAACCGTGTTCTTCTCAACACAGGCCTCAACAAAACCGAGGAACATCGGATGCGGCCGGTTGGGCCGGCTCTTGAATTCGGGATGAAACTGGCTGCCGAGCATAAAGATGTGGTCGCGGAGTTCGCTAATTTCTACCAGTTTCTCGTCGGGCGAGAGCCCGCTGAAGACCATTCCGGCTTCCGCAAACGGTTTGCGATAGGCGTTATTGAACTCCCAACGGTGCCGATGGCGCTCATTCACGGTGGGCTGGCCATACGTGGCGCGGGCTTTGCTCCCTTCAGCCAGATTGCACGGATACACGCCCAGGCGCATCGTCCCGCCCATATCGCTTATGTCGCGCTGGCCCACCATGAGGTCGATGATCGGATAGGGGGTGGTGTGATTGAATTCAGTGCTGTTCGCGGCCGGAAGTTTGAGCACATTCCGGGCGAACTCGATGCACATTACCTGCATGCCCAGGCATAGCCCGAGATAGGGCACGTTTCGCTCGCGGGCGTACTGGGCGGCCCGGATCTTGCCTTCAATGCCGCGATAGCCGAAGCCGCCCGGCACAACAATGCCTGAGACGCCATCGAGGACCGCCGCGCTATCGCCCCGCTCCAGTTCCTCGCTGTTGACCCACCGGATCTTGACGTCCCGCCCATTGGCGATGCCGGCGTGAAACAACGCCTCGCGGACGCTGATGTATGCGTCATGCAATTCGACGTACTTCCCGACGATGGCGACCTCGAGCTCGGGCTTTGGCCGCCGCACTTCGGCGATCATCTTGCGCCACTCGACCAGGTCGGGTTGTTCGGGGCACTTCAATCCCAGCCGGCTGCAGATCAGGTCGCCAAAGCCCAGATCCTCGAGTACCAGGGGGACCTCGTAGAGATTGCTCACCGTGGGCATCGGGAGCACGGCCTCCTCGTCGACATCGCAGAACATGGCGACCTTTTCACGTATCTCGGGCTCGACTGGAAGATCGCTCCGCAAAATGACCGCGTCGGGCCGGATCCCCACCCCGCGCAAGTCGCGAACGCTGTGCTGGGTAGGCTTTGTCTTGAGTTCTCCCGTTGCGCCGATATGGGGCAGGAAGGTAACGTGGCAGAAGAAGGTGTTATCCCGGCCAACATCCTTGCGCATCTGGCGGATGGCTTCCAGAAAGGGCATCGCCTCGATATCGCCCACCGTCCCGCCCACCTCGACAATGACGACATCGGCCCCGCTTAACTTGGCCACCATGCCAATCCGGCGCTTGATCTCATTTGTGACGTGGGGGACGACTTGAATTGTTTTGCCGAGGAAGTCGCCGCGTCGCTCGCGGATCAGGATTTCGTTGTACACTTGTCCCGTCGTCACATTGCAGGCCCGGACGAGGTTTTCATCGATGAAGCGCTCGTAGTGGCCCAGGTCGAGGTCGGTCTCTGCCCCATCCTCGGTGACAAAGACCTCGCCGTGCTCGTAGGGCGACATGGTCCCCGGATCCACATTGAGATAGGGATCGAGTTTCTGAATCGAAACACGCAATCCGCGGGCTTTCAGCACACGCCCGAGCGCCGCGGCCGTTACGCCCTTGCCGACGGAGCTCACAACGCCTCCGGTGCAGAAGATGTATTTTGTCATGGTTTGGAATAATGCGAATCGTCTTGCTGAAGTGTGCGGAAGAGCCTCCGCGCGTATCTGCCGTACAGAAGCAGGCGCATCGCCAGCGCGCCCAGCAACGGAAGCGCGATGATCAGCGCCCACTGAAGCGGGGTAAGTACCGCAACGTTGAAAAGGTTGAGCGGCACGACAAGGTCCGGCGGCAGGAGCGCCGACTGGCCAGGCATGCGAAAAAACGGCAGAAAGGGCAGGCCCAGGCCAATCACCAGCAACCCCAGCCCTGCGCCGACACCCCGGCGGCGTTTAGACAGGGATGCCAGCGAGAAAACGTTGATTCCCAGCGCGTCCCACATCACATGCACGGCGTAGTGCAGATTCGTTAGCGCAAAGATTGTCCGGGACGCGCGAATGCTGTCGCCGAGTTCACCACTGATGATGAAGGCCGCCGCGCAGACCACCGCGCCGATGAGGCCTACGCCGGCGCTGTAGCCCAGCACGCCGCGCGAGAACCCGCTCGTATAGGCGGGTTTCAGCCAGCCGAACGCCAGCGCGAGACAGGGAAGCCCAACGGTCACCGTGGTGATCCAGCTGATCTGACGCGGTTCGGCGGGAAATGGCAGGCTCACAAAGCCGGCGAACAGGATTGCCAGGATGGTGAGCATGTTCTTGGCCAGATACAGCTTGGCCGACGCAAGAATTTTCTGGGTGATCTCCTGGCCCTCGATCAGCGCTCGCGGCAGGGCGCTCATCGTATTTTTGAGAAGCACCAATTCGCTGACGTCTTTTGCGATCTGGGCGCCGTCGTTCATCGCAATCGCCAGGCGCGACTCCTTGAGCGCGGGCACATCGTTGACGCCGTCGCCGACCATCGCCACGTACTCACCCCGGCGGGCCAGGCTCGAAATGATCCGACGCTTGGTTTCAGGCGTAATGCGGGCGAACAGCGACACGTCCGCGATCGTGGCGTCAAATTGCTCCGCCGTCATGTCGCCCAACTCGGGCTCCGTCACTACTGTGTCGTTGCGGATGCCGGCCCGGCCCGCGATCGCCTGCACGGTGTCCGGGTTGTCGCCCGAAATTACCTTCACCCGCACCCCGGCGTCGGCGAAGGCCTTCATCGTCGCCTGGATGTCCGGCCGGATCTCGTCCCGGATGACGACCAGCGCGACCGGCAAGGCCCGGCGCGGATCTAGCATCGCCTGTTCGACGTCGGAGCCCGCTGCGACGATGGCAACCACAACCCGCAAGCCCTGGCCAGTCAGGCTGGCAATCTGATCAAACACTGTCCGATTTCGCTCATCGGCCCGATCAAGAAGCAATTCTGGCGCGCCGAGCCCAACTGTGACCGGCACATCGGCGGCGACGCCCCCTTCGGCCGCGAGGCCGGCCTCAATCGCGCTGGCCAGCGCCAGTCCGCCCCATTTGCGCGCCGAGCTGAAGGGGACTTCCAGAATGACCTGGCCTTTCGCGGCCGGGGCGCCCACATGCGCGGCGATCGCGCCGGCGGTATTGTTTCGAGCCGACACGCCCGCGACGTATTGGGCCAGGACAGCGGCAGCCTGGACCGGAGTCGCATCGCGAAGGGGCACGACGTCCACCACGGTGAGCTTGTTCTGGGTCAGGGTGCCGGTTTTGTCGACGCAAATCGTGGTGACGTTGCCCATGCTCTCGACCGCATTGATGCGCTGGACGAGCGTGTCAAACCGGCTGATCCGGATCGCGCCCACGCTGAGCGACACGGTGATGGCGAGCACGAGACCGGCGGGAACGAAGCTGGTGATAATCACGGTGACGTGGCGCAGCGTCTCAATGGCCGTCTCGCCGCGATTGTCGTCCGATACGAGCTGAAGAATGGCCACGAGGGCCATGACAAAGACGAGGAGTTCGATGACGGCATTCACCCGTCGCTGAAGGGGGGTATTTGACTCGCGCGCGCCCCGCGCGGTAGTGGTGAGCTTGTTGGCAGAGCTTTCCGCGCCAACGCGTTCGGCGCGCATAAGGCCGCCGCCCGCCACGCAGAATGATCCGCTGTGTAACACCTCGCCCAGCCCTCTGGGGGTCGTGTCCGTCTCACCCGTCAACAGACTTTCGTCTATCTCAAGCGCGGCTGAAGTCAGCAAGGGACCGTCGACCGGCACGCGATCGCCCGGCCGGACATCGACGACGTCGTCGACAACGATGTCGCTGGCAGCGATCTCAACCAGCTGGCCATTGCGCCAAACGCGAGCTTGCCGGACCGACAGCGCGGCCAACCGGTCCAGCGCGCGCTTTGCCCGGATCTCCTGAAACACCCCGACGATGACATTGAGCAGCACGGTCCCGCCTGAAAACAGCCCGTCACCAATCACCGAGCGTCGCACACCATCCGGCGCGCCCAGGCTGATCGCGTACAACGCGGCCAGCGTCAGAAACAAAATGACGTTGAATACGGTGAAGACGTTCTCGCGCACGATATCCCAGGCGGACCGGGCGCTTTTCAGCTGAAATACGTTTCGCTGTCCGCGGGCGATGCGCTCGCGAACCTCGGAATCGGTCAAGCCGGTCAGGGATGGGATGGACGTCTGGGCGGTCATTGCGCGTCCCTGCGGGACGTGTGATTATAGGCGATGGGACTCCCCGGTTGGGTTGAGGGTTGAGACGGCAAACAAACAGGACCTAAGGCTTTTGAAGAACCTTAGGTCCTGCGCGTTTTGGGCGGATGGCCGCTCGCGGACGGTAATCCGCCTTCAAGCGGTAATCCGCCTTCAAGCGGTAATCCGCCTTCAGGCGGTAATCCGCCTGTTACTTCGCGCCGAGGGCAGCGTGGGCCGCCGACAGGCGTGCGATGGGCACCCGGAAGGGTGAGCAGCTCACGTAGTTCAGTCCGGCGCCATGGCAGAAGATCACCGAGGAGGGATCGCCGCCATGCTCACCGCAGATTCCGACCTCGAGGCTCGGCCGGGCGGCCCGCCCTTCGTTGACGGCCATCTTCACCAGCCGGCCGACGCCATCCCGGTCCAACTGCTGGAACGGGTTCTGCGGCAGGATGTTGTGCTCAACGTAGTTCAGCAGGAAGCCGCGCTCAGCGTCGTCGCGCGAATAGCCATAGGTCATCTGGGTCAGGTCGTTTGTGCCAAACGAGAAGAACTCCGCCATGCCCGCGATTTCGCCCGACGTCAGCGCCGCGCGGGGGATCTCGATCATGGTCCCGAATTTGTATTCGACCTTGACGCCCTTCTCCTTCATGACCTGTTTGGCCACTGCTTCGAGCTCGGGCTGCACGTGCTTGAGCTCATTGACATGGCCGGTCAACGGAATCATAACCTCGGGCCTGGGTTCGAAGCCTTTCTTCTTGACGTCGCAGGCCGCCTCGAAGATCGCCCGGACCTGCATCCCGATCAGTCCAGGAAGCATGATGCCGAGCCGGATGCCGCGCAATCCCATCATCGGGTTCTGCTCGTGCATCTCGCTGACCTTGCGCAGCAATTCTTCCTTCTTGACTTGTTCTTCGTGGTTGATGACCACGCCAAGCTCCTTCTTTACCCGCATCTCGGTCGTCTCACGGATCAGATCCTCCTGGGAGGGGAGGAACTCATGCAGCGGCGGGTCGATGAGGCGGATGATCACCGGCAACTTGTCCATGGCCTTAAAAAGCCCGGCGAAGTCAGCGCGCTGATAGGGCAACAGCTCGGCCAGCGCCACGTCACGCTCCGCGTTATCCGAACTCAAGATCATGCGCTGAACGATGGGCAGGCGCTCTTCCTGGAAGAACATGTGCTCGGTCCGGCACAGGCCGATGCCGCGGGCGCCAAAGCTGCGGGCGCGCTGAGCGTCGACCGGATAGTCCGCGTTGGCCCACACCTGCAGACCGCGCCACGGCTTGCCGCTGGCATCCACCCGCGTCTTGCGCGCGGCGATCTCATCCGCCCACTCCAGGAGCGTCACGAGGTCGCCCTGATCCTCGAACTTCGGCACTTCGACTCCAATCTGGCCGGCGTAGACCTCGCCCTTTCCGCCGTCGAGCGAGGCAAAGTCGCCTTCCTTTAGGGTCACGCCATGAGCGGTAACCGTACGGGCGACCATGTCGATTTGGAGCGCTTCGGCGCCGCACACGCATGGAATACCAAACTGGCGGGCAACCACGGCCGCATGGGAGGTCGCGCCACCGCGGGCGGTCAGAATACCCTTGGACGCGAACATGCCATGCACGTCATCGGGCTTTGTCTCGGGCCGGATCATGATCACGGCCTTGCCTTCTTTGCCCCATTTCTCAGCCAGATCCGCGTCGAAGGCCAGCACACCGACCGCGGCGCCCGGCGAGGCATTCACACCAGTGGCCACGAGCCGGCCGTTCTTCTTGGCATCCTTGATGGCGGCTTCGATGAACTGGGGATGCAGCATCGTGTCGACGTCGCCGGGGGTGATGCGCTTGACGGCGTCTTCCTTGCTGATCAGTTTCTCAAGGGCCTGATCGACAGCAATCTTGATCGCCGCGCGGGCGGTCCGCTTCCCGTTTCGGGTCTGCAGCATGTAGAGTTTGCCCCGCTCAATGGTGAACTCCACGTCCTGCATGTTCTTGTAGTACTTCTCGAGCTTGTTCGAAATCGCCATGAACTGCTTATAGGCCTTTGGAACATCCTTCGCCATCTCGACGATGGGCTTCGGGGTGCGGATGCCAGCCACCACATCCTCGCCCTGGGCGTTGATGAGGTATTCGCCCAGCATCAGGTTTTCGCCGGTCGAGGGATTGCGGGTGAACGCCACGCCCGTCGCGCAGTCGTCGCCCATGTTGCCGAAAATCATCTGGACCACGTTGACGGCGGTCGGCAGGGTTTCCTTCCATCCCATCGCCTTGCTGTACTCGCGGGCCTTGTGACCGGTCGCGCTGCGGAAGACGGCCTCGGCGCAGCCCTTGATCTGGGCATACACATCCTGAGGGAATGGCTTGCCGGTCGCGTCCAGGATCACCTTTTTGAAGACGCCGACCAGTTCCTTGAGATCAGCCACATTCAGGTCCAGATCGGCCTTCACGCCGCGATGGGCCTTCATCTCATCCATCGGCTCGTCGAACTTCTCGTCTGGGATATCCAGGACAGTTCCGCCGTACATCATCAGCAACCGGCGATACGAGTCCATCACAAAGCGTTCGTTGCCCGATTCGGCGACGAGGACGGGCACCGTTTCGTCGTTCAGCCCGACGTTCAACACGGTCTCCATCATTCCCGGCATCGACTCGCGAGCGCCCGAGCGCACGCTGATCAAAAGCGGGTTCTTCTTCCCGCCGAAGGTCTTGCCTGTCTGCTTTTCCACCGCCTTCATTGCGGTCAGCGCCTGCTCCCAGGCGGCCTTCGGGATCTTGTTCCCGGCCTTGACGAACTCCTTGCACACTTCAGTCGACAGGGTAAAGCCCGATGGCACAGGCAACCCGGCCCGGGTCATGTCAAACAGACCGCGGCCTTTGCCACCCAGGAGGTTGCGCACGTCATCCGACGTTGGCGCCGCCCTTGAAATGCCCTTCTCGTCGGAAAATAGAAACACCCATTGCGTGAAGGCGGTCTTTGCCGTTCTGGCGGGCGCGGCCTTCTTTAGGGCCTTCTTCGTTGCGGTTTTCACTGCCATGATTTTGTCAAACGCTCCTCTTCAAAAACTCTTCAAAACTGCGAGATAACACGGATATTCTAACTGGCTGAATCTTCGATTTTCCCGTTAGCGGAATCCCGGTGATTCGCCAAACTGTCCGGGCGCGATTGATGGGCGCCAAACACTTATTGTGGGGCACTTACCTTCCACCTGTCCACCGCCAAGTGTCTATCCAGTTGGGTATAACGGCGCCGGGCTCGATTACCGAACCAGCCAGGCGCCGACATTGCGCAGCCGGTCGCTGGCGAAGTTCAGCGGGCCCACCTGAGCGTTCTTGATCCGGCTCGAAACGCCGAAGGTATAGGTGGGGTAGTACAGCGGGAGGGCCGGAAGGTCCTCGGCGAAGGCATCCTGGAAACGGCGATACAAATCAGCCCGCCGGCCTTTGTCGGTCGTCTGGCGGGCCGCCTCAAGCAACGCGCTCGCGTCGTGGTTGTCATAGCCTGAGTAGTTTTGCCCCCGGATACTCTGACTGGAATGCCAAAGGGTGTATTGGTCCGGGTCGCCATCCATGGGCACTTCGACAAGCGCGACCTGAAATTGGCGCGACGCCAGATAGTCGCGTTCGAGGTTGCGGTTGACCGGTTGAGTGGCCACCTGGATTCCCAGGGCCCGCCACTGGCTGACGACGGCATCCGCCACAGCTTTGCGGGCGGGATCATCAGCGTGAAGCAGCGTAAACGCGATGGCCTCGCCGTCCTTCAACCAAAATGGCTGATTTGAGCGTGGATCGGTCGCCAACTCATAACCGGCGCTCCGAAGCAACTGGCGCGCTCGCTCCGGGTCATAGGAGTACTTGCGAACTGACTCGGAGTACGCCCATGTATCGGGAATAAACGGGGTGTCCGCGACAACTCCCTGGCCGGCAAGCGCATCCCGCACGACCTGCTCCCGATTCAACGCGTACATGAGCGCCTGGCGGACGGATTTGTCCGAAAGCGCCACCGTCCCGCTGTCTTTTCTCGTGTTCAGAAATAGGGCTGCGTAGCGGGCCATCTTGGCGGTATAGAGGGTGAGGGCAGGATCGGCCGCAGCCCTGGCTTGATCGGTGACCGCGAGGCGCGCTACCCCGTCAACTTCCCCTGCCTTAAACGCATCCAGGGTCGCGGCGGTATTTGCATAGTATCGGAACGTCAGGCGCCCGAGCTGCGGTTTGGGGCCGTAATAGACCGGAGATGGCTCAAGTGACACGGCCGAGACCCGGCTTCCGGCAGCCGAGACATCGGCGACCCGCCAGGGCCCGCTTCCAATTGGCTGAAGGTTGAATTGAGCCTGGCCGAGCGCGCGCGCGAGCGTGCCGGTCAGCACGTGCCGGGGAACTAGGCCAATCGTGACGTAGTCCAGAAACCCGCCAAAGGGCTCCCGCAACGTAATCCTCACGGTCAAATCGTCGACTTTACTGACGTCGAGGCTCTGCCACGCCGCGCCAATGTCGGGCCGGCCCGGGAACTCAGGGGACTGGAGCAGGCTGGCGGTAAAGAGCACATCGTCGGCTGTTACGGGCTTACCGTCCTGCCACAACGCATCAGGCCGGATCTTGAAAGTGTAAGTAATCCCATCCTCGGAGATCAACCAGGTGGACGCAAGATCGGGGACTGCCTCCCCGGCATCATTGAATCGGGCAAGCCCGCTAAACACCAGGCTGCACAGGTCCCGGTCCGCCTCATTCAACTGACACAGAAGGGGATTGATCGCCAGGGGCGCGCCCGCCACGCCCTCGGTGTAACTGCCCGCCCCATCGGCGCGATTGGCAATGCGCGGGCCGACGAGCTGAGCGACAAGGAGGCCAATTGCCACGATGCCCGCGATAAGGAGCAGCAGCGGCAATCTGAAAGAACGCACAGTATGTCGGGCGGATCCGCCGTCATGCCGGCGTCACCGCCTGGCTAACGGCTATTGCGCGGTGGGCGCAGCCGAAAGAATCACGTTGACGACGCACAAAACGAAGAACGCCACAGCCATAAACACAGTGATGGTGAACAAGAGGCGGTCAATTCCACGCCGCGTCTGATAAACGCTCTGCGCGCCGCCAAACACGCCGCCGAGTTCCTCGCCCTTGCTCTGCAAGAGCACGGCGCCGATGATGGCCACGGCCAGCACGATTTGAGCAATGGCCAGGAAGATATTCATAAGGAAGGATTATAAAGCACGCGCCGGCTCCGGAACCCCGGACGGCGGCACGGGGCCAGCATCCGAGGCGGACATCGGACCGCATCGCCCGGGGAAGGCCGGCAAGTTGGGCGGCTTCTGAGAAAAAGCGCGCCAGCTTTCATGAGAAGGCCCTCGCCCGGATGTCTTCGCTGAAACGGGCGATGTCCTCCGCCGAAAGCAAATCATGCTTGAGCATAAAGCGAAGCGTGATCAACGCCCACGATCGCTGCCAGTTGTTGAAGGAATTGGCCACGTCGGTGTCGCGCTCTTTCACCAGGCTGTAGACGTCCACGTAGCGCTGGTGGTTGGTCAAGCCCGGCCTGGTTCCCGCCGCAATGACCTCGGCCAGAATCCGCTCGCACATCTTCTCGAGCGCTTCATCGTGCACGGACCGAAGTACTTGCCAGTCCGCCTCTGAAAACCCACTCATGGAAATCCTCCGCTTGCCACAGCCGTCCGCAATCGTCAATGGTTCATCTTTCAGGGTTTAATGCGCATTCTGCCTTCTGAATTCTGAATTCTGAATTCACCTGCTTCCAAAGTCGGCGATGTAATAGAACCCGCCCTGCGCCCCAATGACGCCAAAGCCGACCTCCGTGTAGCGGGCCGACAGAATATTATCTCGGTGCGGTCCGCTCGGATACTCCTGAGTGAACCACATATCCCACGCCTGGATGGCGCTGCGAGCCCAGGCCCAGTTCTCGCCCCATGCCTTTGCGCCCGTATAGCCGGCGCGCGTGATGCGGGTCTTGGTGTCCGCTCCGTCGGAGCCCACATGACTGCCATAGCCACGCGTGGCGCAGTCGTTGGCGTGCGCGCGGGCGGCTGTCTCGAGCGCATCGTTATAGCGCAGCGCAGGAACGCCAGCCGCGGCGCGCGCCTGGTTGTAGAGCGTCAGCAATTGCGTCTCGGCGCTCCCGTTGGACGCGGCCGCGGCCGGCGTTTGCAAAGGCGCGGCCGGGGCGCCAAACCGCGCGAATGCGGCCGCCGCCGCGAGGGTGGCGGTCGCCGTGGACGCTGGGCGGACCGTCGAGGACGGCGCGGCCGCGACCGCTGACAGCGCAGCGGTCGTCGGCGCAGGCGCAGCCGGACCGGTGGTCGGAATGATCAGCACCGCGCCCGCCCGGATGACGTTGCTTCCGTTCAGGCCATTCACCCGGTCAAGGGCCGCCACGTTAACGTCGGCCTCGGCCGAAATCGACAGGAGCGTGTCGCCGGGCTTGACGACCCGCGCCCGCCAATAGGCTTGCTCATCCGGCAG
>JBKJQK010000298.1:0-3000 GCA_046594095.1 Anaerolineae bacterium
GCCTTCATCGATATCCGCGCCAAGCCAGCGCAGGCTTTCGACGATGGCGCGGGCCGAGCCGGGCACGTAGCGCTCCTGGTCGGTGTCCTCGAGGCGGAGGAAGAACTTTCCGCCGGCATGCCGGGCGGTCAGCCAGGCAAAGATCATCGTGCGGATGTTGCCGATATGGGGCTCGCCGGTGGGCGAGGGCGCGTAACGGGTTCGAACGTCCAGGTTTGCTATTCCTTCAGCCAGCCGTCCCCGGCTCGGGCGTAGCTCAGCAGTTCCGCGGGCTGGAAGTAGAGCTTGATTTCGCGCTCGGCGGTTTCGGGCTTGTCCGAGCCATGGACAAGGTTGCGCGAGATATTGAGTCCGAAATCGGCCCGGATAGTGCCGGGCGCGGCATTGAGCGGGTTGGTGGCCCCCATCGTGGCGCGCGAGGCGGCGACGGCGTCCGGGCCTTCGAGGACCATGACGACAACCGGCGCGGAGGTCATATAGGCGACCGTGCCCTCGTAAAAGCCCTTGCCTTTGTGCTCGGCGTAGTGCTCCTCGGCGGTGGCGCGCGAGATCTGGATGAGTTTGAGGCCGGCGAGGCGCAGGCCGCGCTGTTCAAAGCGCTTGATGACATCGCCGACGAGGGCTCGCTGCACGCCGTCGGGCTTGATGATGATGAGGGTGCGTTCCATAGTGCGGGCGATTATAGGTGACGGGGGCTGGAACGCGCTTCCGCGTGGCATCCTAAATCCGCAGTCGCGCAACGAGTGTGCCGGCCGCGAGGGCCAGCCCGAGGCCGGGCACGAGCAGGCCGATCGGGTTGAGGGCGGTCAGGCGCGGGGCGCCGGCGAGGAGCGAGAGCAGGAAGGGCAGGAGCGGGAGCAGCAGCCCGCCGCCGACGAGACCGGTCGCGGCAATGAGCCAGGTGTATTGCCCGCGCCGCTTGTTGAGCGCCCGGCGAAGGATCTCGGCCACGGCCCCGCCCAGGATCGGGCCGCCGAAGAGGGCGGCGAAGAAGCCGATGATTGAACCGCCGACAAAACTCAGGGCGAAGCCGCCGACCAGGCCGCCGAAAAAGGAGATGACCCCGGCGATGACGTCGTCGACGGGGGTGGCGTTGAAGAAGCGGGCGCGCCGGCCGCGGATGTAGTCCGGGCAGACATACCCCACCGGCGTGCGTTTGGCGTCTTTGAGCATGAGCGGGCGCGCGCACTTCGCGCAACGCAGGGTGGTCGGTCCGCTGGCGACATACGGGCACTCCTGCTCAAAGGGGACGACGGGCGTGGTCTGCATTCCGGCGAGGATACCGCAGACGGGAAGAATGCATTCGCGATACGCTATAGGCTCAAGCAATATGCGCACCGATAAGCAGATTTACGACCTCATCCTGGCCACCGCCCGCGCCGATGACCGTATCCGGGCGGTCGTTCTCAATGGCTCGCGGGCCAACCCGGATGCGCCGCGCGACCGGTTTCAGGATTTCGATGTCGTCTTCGTCGTCACAGCGGTCAAGGACTTCGTCCGCGACCCGGGCTGGATCGATCGTTTCGGTGAGCGGATGGTGACGCAGACTCCCGACGACATGGGCGAGACACTGTGGGACGGCGAATCGACCTACGCCTATTTGATGCAGTTCATGGACGGCACCCGCATCGATCTCACCCTGTTTCCGATGGCGAAGGTCGCCGCGTTTCCGCGCGACAGCCTGAGCGTACTGCTGTTCGATAAGGACGGGCTCATCCCACCCTTTCCTGCGCCCAGCGGTCGCGACTATCTCCCCAAGCCCCCGACGGCGAAGGAGTTCGCCGACTGCTGCAACGAGTTCTGGTGGGTGTGCCCGTATGTGGCCAAGGGCCTGTGGCGCGACGAGCTGCCCTATGCTCGCTTCCACCTCGACGAGGTCCTCCGCCCGCAGCTCCGGCAAATGCTGGACTGGTATTTCGGTTCGCAGACCGGCTTCGCGCGCGGGCCGGGCAAGTTCGGTAAAAACCTCAAGCGAGAGCTTGAGCCCGAGTTGTGGGCGTTGTTCGAGGCGACCTATGCCGACGCCCGCCCCGAATCAGCCTGGGCGGCGCTGCGGGCGATGCGCGAGCTTATCCGCATTGCCGGCCGGCGGGTCGCGGGCGAGTTCGGCTTCGAATACCCCGAGGGCGATGACGCGCGGGTGAGCGCGTATGTGAGCGCGGGGCGATAGCGGCCGGGCTGAGAATCTCGCGCGAAGGAGGGGAAAGAACGATTCCGGGCGCGCCCGGCCAGCTCATTCTGGGTGAGGGCGAGCGCCCTGCGGCGTTGCTTGAGCCAGTCGCCGAAGGTCATGCCGGATTTACGTTGTTGCCTGGACAGGATGAACAGGATTTACGGGATGGAGCGCGCGCAATCCTGTATATCCAGTTCATCCTGTCAAAAAAGATCGCTGGCTAGACCGGATAGGCCCGGATCGCCTCACCCAGGCGCGCGATGCCGGCCCGGATATTGTCGGGGGTCGGGTTGGCGAAGCTCAGCCGGGCCGTGTTGCGCGGCCCGCCGTTGGCGTAGAACGGGAAGCCCGGCACAAAGGCGACCAATTTATCCATCGCCATCTGCGCCAGCGCCTCGGCGTCGAAACGATCAGGCATGGTCAGCCACACAAACATGCCGCCCCGCGGTTTGGTCCACTGGAAGCCCTCCGGCATATGCTCTGCCAACGCATCGAGCAGCGCATCTCGGCGCTCGCGATACGTGCGGCGGATGATCGGCAGATGGCGCTCGAGCAGCCCGTCGGCGCACACTTCATGGACGATGACCTGGGCCAGGCCCGACGCGTGCAGGTCCATCCCCTGCTTGGCGAAGGTCATCTTCGCGATGACCTCCTTTGGCGCGGTCACCCAGGCCACCCGCAGGCCGGGCGAGACCAGCTTGCTGAAAGTGCTGAGATAGATCACGTGGGTCAGCGCGCCATGCATCTCACAGTCCAGCGCGGCCAGGGGCGGCATGGGCTCGCCCTCAAAGACCAGCTCGCCATACGGGTCGTCCTCGACGATGGGC
>JBKJQK010000339.1:0-5838 GCA_046594095.1 Anaerolineae bacterium
GCCAGGCCGGCTCGGCGCGCTGGTTTGGCGGCAATCCGCCGAATTCGCGCCGGTGACGGCGCGCTATGACCCCGGGAGTGTGAATCTCACCGTTGTGCCCTTGCCCAGTTCGCTCGCCGCTTCGATCACACCGTGATGGGCCTCGACCAGCGCCCGGGCGATCGCAAGCCCAAGCCCCGCGCCCCCGCCCCGCACGTCGCGCTTGCGCGATTGTTCGCCGCGGTAGAAGCGATCAAACACGTGTGGCAGGTCCTCGGCCGGGATGCCCTCTCCGGTGTCCGTCACACTGACCGAAATGCCGTGTGAGGTGCGCCCGGCCGTCACTTCAACCCGCCCGCCTTCGGCCGTGTGGGCGAGCGCGTTGCCGATCAAATTGTTCAGCACGCGTTGAATGTGCTGGGGGCTGCAATACACGGGATCCAACTCGATCGGGATGTTGCCCGACAGCGAAATTCGGCGCTGGGAGGCAACGGCGCTCATCGTCCGCAGGGTATCCGATACCAGGTCGCTCAGCTCGCACCGCATCAGATCCAGAACAAGGCCGCCCGCGTCGACGGTGGCCAGCTCGAACAAATCGTCGATCAGCCGATTCAACGCCATCGTGTCCGACCGGATCGACTCAAGGTAGCGCGGAATTTCGTCCTCGCGCGCCACACCATCCGCCAGGGCTTCAACCCGGGCTCGGATGCTGGTCAGCGGGGTGCGCAGATCGTGCGACACCCAGGCGATCAAGTCGCGGCGCATCTGATTCAGTTGCGCTTCCTGGTCCCGCGCCGCAGCCAGTCGGACCGTCATACCATTGAAGACCCGCGCCAGTCGCGAGATCTCGTCCCGGCCCCCTTCAGTCGCCCGGGCGGTCAGATCGCCGGCTCGGACGGCCTCGGCGGCCCGGCTCACGTCCGATATACCGGCGCTTAGGCTGCTCGCCACGAAGTAGCTGAAGACAAGCATGACGCTGGTCGCGTAGACCATGATCACCAGCACGAGGACAGCGTCGTGGGCGCTGAGGAACATCAAATTGGCCGTCGCCGCGATGGTCAGGAGGATTAACGCCGCGCCAACCGCATAGGTCACAAAGAGCGCCATCGCCAGGCTGGTGAACTGGCGCCACCAGGATTGGCGCAGCGCAATCGTCGCTCCGATCCCCGAGACCACGATCGGAATGGCGAAAAGGAGGGCAAAAACCGGCGCGTCAGCCTGGGCCGGCCGAAGGACGACGCCGACCAGGCCGATGCTCATCGCGACGACCAGCCCCAGGGTCAGACCGAAGGCCAGTCCGCGTTTGATCTTCATGCCAACCGGCTCCTTACTCCAAAGCCAGCCGGTAACCCACGCCCCACACGGTGACGAGGCAGGACGGCTTGGCTGGATCTGGCTCTATCTTGTCGCGCAGGCGGTGGATGTGCACGGTTACCGTGCTCGCATCAATGAATTCGGAAAAGCCCCAAATATTGTCGAGCAATTGTTCTCGCGAGAATACCCGGCGCGGGTGTCGCATGAAAAACCACAACAGTTCAAACTCTTTGACCGTCAGTTCAGTGAGTTTGCCATGGATGGTGACTTCGCGTGTATCCGGCCGGAGCACAATGTGGCCGAGCGCCAGGGGCTCGTGGCCCTCCGCTGGCGCCGGTTGCGAGCGGCGGAGAACGGCTTTGACCCGCGAGACAAGTTCGCGCGGGCTGAATGGCTTTGACACATAGTCATCCGCGCCGAACTCGAGGCCGAGCACCCGGTCGCTCTCGTCGGTCCGAGCCGAGAGCATTATGACCGGCGTCTGGCCGCGGGCCCGCACGCGCTTAAGGATGTCCAACCCGTTCATTCCGGGCAGCATGATGTCCAGGATGATCAGCCCGATCTTGTCCCGCTCCTCGTCGATCAGGCGGAGGGCATCCGTCCCGCTCGCCGCGGTGAGTACAGCAAAGCCCTCGCGTTCCAGATAACGCTGGGCGATTTCGCGAACGGTGACTTCGTCATCGACAACGAGGATATGGTTCATGGCGTTGGGCAAGGCGGCCCCAGGACGTTTCTACCGCGCTACCGCAGCGAGGAAATGAACCGGCCCTTACGGACTGCTTACGGCCGGGACACGAGCCCATGCGCCACTTCTTTGTATCGGCGCATCCCACGATTGTACCGGCGGCGGTGGCTTTTCAGAAGAAGGGGAGAAAGAGAGACGATGCATTCTCCCTTTCTCAGCTTCTCCTGAAAGTCTATGCCGCCAAACCGGACCGTTGAGGTCGGGCGATAATGCCGTGTGTCTTCAGGGACGCAACACAATGAGCATCGGATTGCTGGTCGGGGCCTCGACAACCCTCGTGTCCGGGGCGCTGGCCGCCCTCGTCTTAAATAGATTCCGCGAACGCGGCGGGATGCACTTGCTGATGTGGGGCCTCGGAATGCTTTTGTACTTCCTGGCGGGTCTGTGCGAGACCGCGCTATCGTTTGGCTGGAATGACCTGGCCTTTCGACTCTGGTATTGGTCGGGGGCGATGATGGTCCCTCCGGTTCTCGCCCAGGGTACTTTGTGGCTGCTGCGTCGAAAGAATCCCTGGACGCCCGCCACGACCGCCGTCATTGCCTTTCTCGGGTTTGCCGCACTGATCTGGGCGCTGTCGATTCCCCTCGACGCATCACGTTTCTCACCCGGTGGCGACCTGGCCCGCTTCCTCACGGAAAGTTACCGGGCCATCCTGCCGGCCAATCCGCCACGAGGAGAAGTGTCGGTCCGCCAGATCCTGCCGCCGGTGCTGAATATTTACGGCACACTCGTTCTGACTGGAGGGGCGGTTTACTCGGCCTTTCTGTTCTTGCGCAAGGCCATCATGCCCAATCGGATGTTCGGGAACATCCTAATCGCGGTCGGTGGATTGCTTCCGGCGTTGGGCGGCACGCTGATCAAGATCGCCGAGACCATCCCCGAAATCGGCGCGTTTGCCTCGGCCTTCAAGTACGCCGGCATCGTCGGCGGGGCGGTCTTGTTATTTGCTGGATTCGAACTGGCGATCAAGCGATAGCGGCTTCACGCTGCAAAGACTATACAAACGCTCACCAGGCCGATACGCTGGACCTGCCCGGCGCATGAGCGCGCTTCAATTAGCTGGCGCTCACTTTGGCCGATCGCCGCTCTCATCGCCATAAACTATGTTGCAATTGGGGCAGAAAGGCGCCCGGCTCATGGAAAACATTCTCATCGTTGACGACGATCCACGCATCCTCGAGATGGTCCGGCGTTCGCTGGCCTATGAGGGATATGGGGTTGTCCTGGCCCGGGATGGGGGCGAAGCGCTCGCCCAGGCCCGTGACCATAGTCCCGACCTGGTGGTCATGGATTGGATGATGCCGGGCCTTGATGGCTTGACGGCCGTCCAGCGGCTCCGCAATGCTGACACGACGCCGGTCTTGATGCTGACCGGGCGAGATACGGTCGAGGACAAGCTTCGGGCCTTCGATGCGGGTGTTGACGATTTTCTGGCCAAGCCATTTGCGCCCGAGGAGTTGGTTGCGCGGGTCCGGGCTCTGCTGCGCCGGCGCGCGCTGGCCAATAGCGCCGGCCCGCTGCGTTATGGGGACCTCGATCTCGAGCCTGTAACGCGCGCCGCGCGCCGCGGGCTGCGCGAGGTCGCTCTGACCCGCCGTGAAACGGAGCTGTTGGCTTTTCTGATGCGCCACCCGAACCAGGTGCTTCGGCGCGACCGAATCGTCGAAGGCGTATGGGGCGGGCTGTTCAAGGGTGATGACACGGTGCTTGAGGTCTATATCGGGTATTTGCGGACCAAGCTCGAAGCGGGTGGCGAATCGCGCCTCATACAGACGGTGCGCGGGGTGGGCTACGTGCTTCGCGAGGCGATCCAGGCTGGGAATCCGGCCGGGACCACTGAAGCTGGGGAGGATGGGCATGTCGCTTCGACTGCGCCTGGCGCTCGGTCTTAGCGCGCTGGTGATCGTCGCGGCGGCGGTCTTTGGCGTCTTTGTTCACCAGACCGTCTTTCGCATCGCCCGGGATGACCTGCAACGCCGCCTGGCCGATGAGACGGGCGCCATCATCAGCCGCTATGGGACTTCCCGCCGCGAGCTCGTGCTACCGGGCGATGCGAAGGCCCAGCTTGAGTTCTTTGCCAGGTCCCGGGACGCGGTGGGGCGAACCGCTTTTTCCCCGCCCGACTTGACCTCGTCGCTGCGGCCGCTGCCCCTCAGCGCCGCCGGCGCAACGACGGTCCTGCAGGGAAAATCGTGGTCGGAAATTGTCGTTGTCGACAACGAGTCGCTCTTGATCCATACCCAACCGGTCGTGATCGAGAACTCCGTGGTTGGTGTTGCCCAGGTCGCCCGATCATTCGAAGCCGAAGAGGCCAACCTCGACCGCTTGAGCGTCGAGCTTGCGGCGGGCTCGATTTTCCTCACCATCGTCGCTTTTGGGCTGTTCTGGTCGGCGGTCGGGGTCAGCCTGCGGCCACTCGAACGCCTGACGACCGCAGTCGAGACTCTACGCAGCCGGCGCGATTTCGGGCGGCGGCTAAAGACGCCCTACCAGGACACTGAAACCGGACGCCTTGCGATGGCGATTGATGGGCTGGTGTCCGAGGCCGAGGGCGCCTATCAACGCGCCCAGTCCAGTCTGAGCGCCCAACAACGCTTCTTTGCCCAGATCTCGCACGAGTTGCGCGCTCCCCTCACAACGATTCGGGGAAACTTGGGATTGCTTCAGCGCGGCGCAAGCGTGCCCGATCCGGATCGGGCCGAGATACTGCGGGATGCCATTGACGAGGCCGAACGTTTGACGCGCCTCGTGAATGAGCTGTCACTGATGTCGCGGGCAAACGCGCCCCAGGGCCTGCGCCTCGAACCCCTGCACTTGCGAGATCTGGTGTTTGAAGTGGCCCGCAAGGCGCGCGCGCTTGCCCGCGACAGGCGCCTCCTGGTCGACGCCAATGACGATGCCGTCGTCAACGGAAATCGTGACGCGCTCACCCAGATCCTGATCGTCCTGATTGAAAACGCGGCCAAATTCACCAACCCGGGCGGGACCATCGCGCTGCAACTCCGGCGCTCAGGTCAAGATGCCGAGCTGGTCGTGCGCGACAATGGGACGGGTATTTCGGCTGACATGCTGCCCGTCGTTTTTGAGCCGTATCGCGCCGGCGATCCGGGACGAAATCCGAACGGGACGGGTCTGGGTCTGGCCATCGCCCGCCAACTCGTCGAGGCTCAGGGCGGTCAGATTGGCGCGGAGAGTGAGCCCGGCAACGGCAGCGCTTTTACCGTGACTTTGCCGGCCGTCTGATTTTGGCGGCGCGCCGCGCGAAACCGTTTCTCGGCCATAATCTCCGAGGTGCCCGACCGTGGCCCCCCAGCCATCAAAATTATGCCCAAAACAACATCGTCCGACATCTTTTTGAGGATTGACCCGGGCGCGCACTGCGGCCCCATCGAATCGGTGATTGTCAACGCGGCCGGCACCGAGGTCATTTCGGCGGGGCGCGACAAGTCCATCCGGATCTGGGACGTGCCGGGACGCCGTCTCAAACGCACGCTTTTGTGGCAGATGGGCCGCGGGCGGATTGGCGAATTCTGCCGGATGACGCTAGACCCGAATGAACCGCATCTCTTCATCGCGACTCGAGACGTGGAAGGGGGCAGCGCAAATGAGCGGCATCTGTCCGCGACCTTGCGTGTGTTTGACACAGCCACGGGAGATCAGAAGATCGCGCATAACGCTCTGGGATGGATCTCCGGGTTGAGCCTCGACGAAACCACCAACGGGTTGCTGGTGGTCGACCACGTGTCAAACACGCTTCGAATGTTCGACCCGACTGCGCTGCTGGCCGGAACTAATCCGGC
>JBKJQK010000376.1:0-16577 GCA_046594095.1 Anaerolineae bacterium
AAGCTTGCCGCTGACGTCGTCGTTGACGGCCTGCCAGTAGGTGTAGCTTTCGATCACCCAGATTCCGCTTTCGCGGGTGCCGTTGCCACTGCCTTTGATCCCGCCAAACGGGAGGTGGGCTTCCGCGCCGGTCGTGCTGTTGTTGATGCTGGTCATCCCAGCCTGGATGCGATCCTTGAACTGAAACGCCCAGTCGCGATTCTGGGTGTAGATCGCGCTGCTGAGGCCGTAATCGACGCTGTTGGCGGTTTCGATGGCGTCGTCGATGCCATTCACCTTTACCAGATTGATCGTCGGGCCAAACACCTCGGTGTGGAAGATCTTCATCCCGCGGCGGGCGTCCCAGATCGTCGGCCAGCCGTAGAAAGCCGCGTCGGGATCGCCTTTGAATCCCTTCGGCTTGCTGGTTCGGGTGATTCGGCCCTTGCCATACAACAGCCGGGCGCCGTCGGCCTTACCCCAGTTGTAGTGCTGCTCCCAGGTCTTGAAAAAGCGCTCGTTGATGAACGGGCCGTAGAGCACGTCCGGGTGAAGCAGAGGGTCGCCGATGGTGACGACCCGGGCCATCGCCACGAAGCGCTTCTTGAACTCGGCGTAGACCGGCGCATCGATGAGGATGTTGCCGGCGCTGGTGCAGCGCTGGCCACCCGTGCCAAACGACGACCACAGCGCTCCAGCCAGGGCGTTGTCGAGGTCGGCGTCGCGCATGACGACCAGCGGATTCTTCCCGCCCAGCTCCAGGGTCGGATGGATGAGATTGCGCCCGGCCGCGGCGCCGATCTGGCGGCCGACCGCGGTGCTGCCGGTGAAGGCGATCTTGTTGAGCAGGCCCTCGTCGAGCATCTCGACCAGAAACTGTCCGGCCCCGTCCTTGCCGCCGCCGAAGACCACATTGAGCACGCCGGTCGGCAGGCCAGCCTCCTCCATCAGTTTGGCGAAGGCGAATGAGGCGGCGGGGCAGTCCTCGCTCGGCTTCCACACAATCGTGTTTCCGGTCAATAGCGCCGGAATGATCTTCCAGCTCGGGACGGCGATGGGGAAGTTGCCGGCGGTGACGATCCCGGCGACGCCCAACGGACGGCGATACGTCATCAGCTCCTTGTTGGGCATTTCGCTCGGAACGGTCTGGCCATACAGCCGGCGGCCCTCGGACTGAAAGAAATGGCAGGTGTCAATCGCTTCCTGCGCATCGCCGCGCGCTTCCTTGAGGGTCTTGCCCATCTCGCGCGACACCAGCCGGCTGAGGGCCTCCTTCTCGCGCGCGATGGCCCCGCCGATATTGCCGATGATTTCGCCGCGGATCGGCGCCGGGGTGCGCTTCCAGTCGACCGACGCTTTGCGGGCCACCTGGCACGCCAGACGGACCTGTTCGCGGGTCGCTTCGGGGAATTCACCGAGGACGTCGGCCAGATTGCTGCTGTTGCGGGATAGGAAATGGGTGGGGCTATCCACCTCGACCCCGCCGATGAGGTGCTGAAATCGCCTGGTCATAGCCGGATTGTAAGGCAGGTGATGAGCCGGCCGGCAGGCCAATCCGGTCCCGATTGTACGGCTGCCCATCACCTACAATTCAACCTGTGAAAATCCTGCTTTTGGGCGGAAATGGCCAGCTTGGCACGGACTTGCGCGCGGCGCTGGCGGCCCACGTGGTCGTCGCAACGGGCCGGTCACCCGAGCCGGGCGGCGGATTGCGCGGGCTGGACGTTGCCGACCCGGCCGCGATCAGCGCCCTGATCGCCGAGGTTAAGCCGGCCCTCGTGTTGAACACGACCGCCTTCCACCGGGTGGACGACATCGAGCGCGATGCCCGACAGGCGCTGCTGATCAACGCGCTGGCCGCCCAGCAACTCGCGCTGGCGTGCCGGGCGGCGGATTGCGCGCTCCTGCACGTCAGCACGGACTATGTATTTGATGGCGCGACGCGCGCGCCATACACCGAAATCGACGCGCCGAACCCGCTCAGCGCGTATGGGGCGAGCAAGCTGTCCGGCGAGTTGCTGATCCGGGCCGCCTGGCCGAAGCACTACATCGTCCGCACGTGCGGGTTGTATGGGCGGGCCGGGGCGAGTGGCAAGGGCGGCAACTTCGTCAATACGATGCTGCGCCTGGCGCGCGAGGGCAAGCCGATCCGGGTGGTGGGCGATCAGATCTGCGCACCGACCGCGACGGTCGACCTGGCCGCCCAGATCGCGCTATTGATCGAGACCGGCGAATATGGGACCTATCACATCACCAGCGCCGGGCAATGCGCGTGGAATGTGTTTGCCGAGGAGATCTTTCGGCTGGCGGCGGCGCGCGGGCTGATTGCGGCCGCGCCGCCCGTGGCAGCGATCAGCAGCGCCGAATTTGGCGCGCCCGCGCGCCGGCCGGCCTATTCGGTTTTGGAGAACCGCGCGCTGGCGGATCTCGGGCTTGATCGCATGCGGGCGTGGCAGGCCGCGCTGGCCGGGTATATTGCCTCTCTCTGAATGTCAACGGCCATCGAATTCGTCAATGTGTCCAAGCGATTCCGCATGGACCGCTCCCGCCCTCGCTTGTTCCAGAAAGCGCTTGAGTCTGGGCTGCACGGCGAAACGTCGGTTAACCCTTCGGGTGGCCCGCATGACGTATCAATTGGCGCGAACCGACATCGGGCCACCCGAAGGGTTGACCGACGACGCTCGAGTCGCGTGGGAACGAGGTCGTCGCGCGCTTCGACCCCGGCGGCGTCCGATAACCCTTTGGGTGGCCGCGCATCGGGTTGCAACCGGGAGCGTCGTACGGGCGGTCACCCAAAGCATACAAGGGTTATCGGACGTTCCCGAATACCACGGTCGCAAATTCGCTGGCAGGTAAGCATTCCGGGCGCTTGCGGAAGACGCTCGCGGGTACACAGTACGGTTGTGCGGCTGTAGTATTAGGGGGGTCTCTGCGTAAGAAATGAAAACAATCCGCGCACACGGTCCGCAATGCTTTTGGGGCGCACATTCTTTAACGCCAGAGCCTTTTGCTCCAGGGCCCTTTCGGGCCAACCCCCGCGCGGGAATATCCGGGTGCGCTGTTCGATGAGAAACAGGTGATGCGCTATTTCGAAGGCGTGAGCCGCTTCGGCATAGTTTAGGCGGTGGCGCTGGTGTAGCACGCCATGGTAGTAGTAGAACATGCCGAGATAAGCCGGTACCCGGTTGAGGTAACCGGCGAAGTCAGCGTTCTGCAAACCCGCCAGGTTTCTCTCGCGCCAGCCCTGGGCCCGGATGACTTTCAGTAGTTTTGCCTCGTATATTTCGGCCCCGGCAAAATCATTGGTATTTACGCAGGCTTCCAGCAGATGATATAGGGTGCCGCCATACAGCAGGTTGTGCGGATCGGCATCGCCGATCTCGGCCGCTAAGTTTTCCAGATACGTGTTGACAAATTTCGTGACATCCTGCGCCGATCGGGGCATACTTTCCGGCAGGCTGTCTTCTTGCAGCGCGGACAGTGAAACAAGGCGCATTCGGTTCGATACTCCCCCAAAAACTTGTTGCAGCTCGCCCCGGAACCCATTTTTTCGAAGCGCCTGCGACAGTGAAGTTGGTGAGAGGATGTTCAGATGAAAGCCGGGCGAAAGCACATCAACAGGGTCCGGTTCCAAATGCTCAGTGACGACCTGGCTGTTGGGGGTCGTGATATATAGCAATCCCGTCGGTTTCAGAAATGAGGCGATGACGCCGACAAAGGCAACCGGGTCGGTCACATGCTCGATCACATCGTCGATGAGGATGAAGTCGAAACTTGCCTTGTCAAGCGCGGCATTCTCCAGATATGTCGCAAGAATTGGAACCTTGAGATACTTGCGCCCGTATTCGCCAAAAAGCGACGGCTCAACGCCAATTGCATCCCAGCCCAGCGATTGGGCAACCGCCACAGCGAAGCCAAACGCCGTGCCGACGTCCAGTAGGCGCGGCCTGGCAATGTGACGACTATCGGCCAGTTGCTTGAGCCCCAGAATGGAATCCGCAAACGCGCCAGGTCCTGCGAGATATTCGATGTAGAACTTGATGTCGGCCCTGGTGTATTGGGCGTTGCCACCGATGCCGAAACCATACCGGTAGATTCCCGAATCGCTGACCGTGCCGCAGGAAGAACACTCCAGAAAGTGACACAAACCCGGTAGATACAAATAGGGCAATTCGGCTACGGGGACCAGTTGCAGGCTGCCGCAGATTCGGCATTGGGGAACGCTATCCATCTGTAATCCATTTTAGCTTTTCCGCACTCGGCCTGGTCATAACGGCGCTTGACGCTGCTACCGAAGACCCAGCCCCGAACGTTTGGGTTTGACGCCCCGATGCCCTCGGGCGGCGTCCATCAGCAACGCCGAACCTGGCGCGCTCGCTGGGCAGCCAGCCCACTCCGTTCTTCAGAATCGCGCTCTGGCGGTTAATTGCCTGGATGGCGTACGGAAGGGCTGGCTGTCCCTGGCCGGGTATATTGCGTCTCTCTGAATGTCAAACGCCATCGAATTCGACAAAGTGTCCAAACGGTTTCGGATGGATCGCTCCCGCCCGCGCTCCTTTCAGGAGGCGCTCGTCGCCGCTTTTCGCCCGCGTCCGCCGTCTCCGCCCGAGGAGCGCGAGTTCTGGGCCCTGAAGGATGTCAGCTTTGAGGTCCCGCGCGGGGCCACCGTTGGCTTGATCGGGCCCAACGGGTCGGGCAAAAGCACGACCCTCAAGCTGGTCTCGCGCATCATCGAGCCGACCTCGGGCGAGGTTCGGGTGAATGGCCGGGTGACCGCGTTGTTGGAACTGGGGGCGGGCTTCCACCAGGAATTGAGCGGGCGCGACAACATCTTTCTGAATGGCGCGCTGATGGGCATGTCCCGGCGCGAGATCAACCGCAAAGTCGAGTCGATCATCGAGTTCTCCGAGATCGGCGATTTCATCGAAGTGCCGGTCAAGCTGTATTCCAGCGGGATGTATGTCCGGCTGGGGTTTGCGGTGGCGGTCAGCCTGGACCCTGAGATCCTGCTGGTGGACGAAGTGCTGGCGGTGGGCGACGCGGCCTTTCAGCACAAGTGCATGACCCGGATCGGAGAACTGAGGCGGAGCGGGATCACGATCCTGCTCGTTTCGCACGATCTCGGCTCGATCCAGGCCCTGTGCGAACGGGCGGTATGGTTTGACCACAACAAAGTCCGCAGCGTGGGCAATCCAGTCGACGTCGCCATGGCGTATCTGAACCGCGTGGCGGAGGAAGAAGCCGATCGAAATGGGACAACCCTGCAGGCCAAATCCGGGGACGGCGAAGATGATCGGGGATGGGGGACGGGCGAGGTCGAGATCACCGGCGTGGATTTCATTGACGCTTCGGGAAGCGCGCGCAAGGTGTTTCTGACGGGTACCGAGATGACCATCCGGATCAAATACCGCGCTCCGGATCGCATCACCGACCCAATCTTCGGCCTGGCCATTTACACGCAGCAAGGCACGCATCTGTGCGGGCCCAACACGAACTTCTCCGGGTTTGGGATTGAGGCCGTCGAAGGGCTGGGCGAAGTAGTCTATCGCATCCCCGCGCTTCCTCTCATCGAAGGGGGATACCTGGTATCGGTTTCGTGCCACGACCGCGAAGACTCAAAGATGTACGCCTACCAGGACCGGCGGTATTCATTCCAGGTCTATCCTGGCGCGAGCCGAGAGCGCTACGGTCTGGTTACGCTGAACGGCGAGTGGCGGAACCGGCCTGACGATGACAAAACCAGTCGTTGACCGGCCTGGGTCACTCTGGGAGCGCCATCGCGGCTGGATTGGCCGGGATGTTCTGTTGCCTTTTTTCGTCACTCGCCTGGTCCTGATCTTCACGGGCCTTGCGTCGCAGGCTCTGCAGCGGGACACGAACTATCCGATCAAGAGCGCGGTCGATCGCGGCTGGCAGTTTTCGCCGCAGCTTCTTCTGGATATGTGGGCGCGTTGGGACTCCGGCTGGTATGTCAGCATCGTCACCCGCGGCTACAGCCTGAGCGGGCCCCTTGAAGGCGTCCAGAGCAATCTGCACTTCTTCCCGCTCTATCCCTATTTGGTGAAGGCGGTTCTGGCCATCGTCCGGCTGTTTGCGCCGGGGCCGGAAGGTGTTCTGGCGGCTGGCCTGGTGGTTTCGAACGGCATGCTCCTGATCGCGCTGGCGCTTCTGCGCCAACTCGTGATTGAACGGGTCGGCGATGGCGCGCTGGCGCGCCGCAGCGTATGGGCGCTGTTGCTCTTCCCCACCGGCTTCTTTTTGTCGGCTGTCTACACGGAATCGACGTTTCTGTGTGTGACACTTGCTGCATGGCTCTTGGCGGGACGGCGGCAGTGGGCGGGGGTGTTTGTATTTGGCGCGCTGGCTGGCATGGCGCGGCCGGTTGGCGTGTTGATGGCGCTGCCACTCGGCTTGGATTACCTTGCCTCAATCCGCTGGCGATGGCGCGCGATCGGGCTTGGCGCTTTGGCCGCCCTGGGACCCGCGGTGGGGTTGCTGATCTTCCTGGTGGCGCAATACCCGGTGACGAACAATCTGCTGCTGCCGTTAAGCAGCGAAGCGTGGGGGATTCGATTCACCTTGCCATGGGAGACCTGGCTGGCGCCGCGCCAGCCGACCTCCGTCTGGGGTGTTGTCGCCCAAATTGGGGTTGTTGTGATGGCCGCAGCGTGTCTGAGAAGCTGGCGGGTATTCCGATCGCCAGCCCTGACCGCGCAAGCGACTCTGACCGCATTCGCATCCATCTTGACCGGCTCGATGACCAGCTACACACGTTATGCACTGGTCGCATTTCCGGCCACGATCACCCTGGCGGCGCTGCCAGCGCGGCGCGCAGTCCTGATTGGAGGCGCATTTTTCATGGCGGCGTTGCAGCTGCTCATGTTCGCGGACTGGTGCCGATTTGGGCCGGTGCTGTAATGCAATGGCTTCGGTTAATCGACTGTGATTCGAGGCCTGATCGTCCGCGAGCCGGGCGGGCGGCGTGCTTTCCGAATGATCATGCCGTACGAGGTGGCCGTGTATCCGTCAATATCCAACCGCAGATGCATCTCCGGCGTGTAGGGCGGCATATTCACAAATAGATCGGCTGGCGCACTCCCCAGATTGAAATCCAAACGGATGCGGTGTCCGTCCGCGAGAAGGCCATGCCCAATCTCCTCAATGTCGCGTCGGCGAAATAACACCGTATGTCCGTCGATGAGGGTTGAGTCGTTGGAGGAAACGTTGAACTCCGTCGTGTGGACGGCCACCCCGCCGGGTTTGAGGCATGCGAGCGAGTTAACGATGAATGCGCGACCGAGCGCGAGCGAGCCCAAATGCTCAAGCGAACAGGACGACCACAAAAAATCATAACCGGTCAAGTCCGACGGTATAGACCGCATATCAACCGCCAGGAAGTCAACCTTTTTGCGAAACTTGTCATTCGGGCAAAGTCCGCGGCTATTCAGTTTCTCCAGTCCTGTAGCGTGTTGATCGGAATCCACCCAGCCTCCAAGCCGCGCCTCATCGATTGACAGGTCCGTCGCAGTGATGTATGAGCCGCGGGCGGCAAACGCGGCAGGCAACGGCTCTTGCCCCACGGCAAAACCAAGTCCGCGCCGGCCGGGCCGCAACATGCCGCGTTCCGCGAGGGCTTGCGAAATAAACGCATATTCCCAAAGCTTGCGGTGCATGCTCATTGGGGGTTCTCGCAAGGCAATCACCCAATTCTGGAACATAACCGAGGAAAGTTGCGACTGCGAGCACGCCGTAGATACTAGTTTGGGTCCGATTGCGACCCGGATCCGATCGATGATGTTTGACATCCCACTCCTGCCTAACGCCGCCGTTCGAGATTGTGCTCGGTGCGCGGGCGCGACAGATTGTCGTAGAGCGTCACACTGCGGCCCTTTCCCAGGTGATGGGCCGCCATATTGCAGCCAATGAATCCGGCGCCGCCTGTGATGAAAGCACGCAAAATGAAACTCGGGTTACCTTAAAATCTGTGGCAGGAACGCCCGTGCGGGTAAGGATACTTGAGGCGGCTTGCGGCTGTCTGCCAGCTCGAGGTCACGCCCGGCGTCATCGCCATAGGTGGGCGGGATGTTGAGGGTGAGCGGGGGCGCCGCGCCGCCGGCATAAACCGCGTTGTCGCGTGTGAGCAGGTAATAGCCCGCGCCGTCACCGGTGACTTCGAAATCACGCGCCCAGTCCTGATCGAGGTGGGGTGAATAGCCCGGGTTGAGCGCGGGCGCGGCGCCATACCGCCAGAGCTGGCCATGCGTGTCCATGGCGTAGGCGCCGCCCGCGGGCGCCAGCTTGATCCGGCGCATGGCATCTCCGGCGAGGGGCAACCCGGCCGGTGTTGAAAGCGCCGGCGCATTTCCGTCGCGATACAGGTTTCCGTTGCCGTCAATGACATACACCCCGCCCGCCGTCATGGCATACGCGTCAGGGGTCACGGCGAGCGAGCGCGCATTGATGCCGGTCGGGATGCCGGTGAAGGCGCGCTTGCAGGGCGGCTGCGGGTCGCAGCGCCAGATTTCGCCGTTTGCCTGCAGGCTGAGGTAGCTCACGCCATCCAGGCCAAGCACCATGTCGCGAATAGTCGCATCCGGCGCGCGCGCCGTATACGGAAAGGCGTCGCCGCCCCACCAATACCGGCCATAGCTGTCGAACATCTGATAGCCGCGCCCGGTGGGGAGGAGCTTCCAGACGAAGGCGGCCGACCAGTCTGGAAAGCCGGTAGGCGCCGGAAGAGCGGCCGTCATCATGCCGCCGGCGAAAATACCATGCGTTGTTAGCGCTTGCAGCGCGGGCTGCGATCCGACTTTGACCCGGCTTCGCACGGCTCGGCCAAAGAACCCGGCTGGACCGGACAGCCTCCAGCTTGTCTCGTAATAGCCCTCAACGTTGGGCGCGCGCAGCGACAAAGTAAAGACGCGCGCCTGTCCGCTGGCAACGGATTCGCCTGGGCCCAGGGTGAGCGTGGTCTGGCTCGTGAAGGGATCACTCGCCGGGACCGATCGGAGCGTTATGGGCAGGCCCGCCGTCCATGCGCTCGAGCCCGTGTTTCTCAGGGTGATTGTGGCCGTATACGCGCTGCCTGGCTGCAACAGCGAGGGGAGGGAGTGGCTGACCACGAGACTGTCGAAAGGGTGGGGCGCTGAAATCCCGGACGCCGCGTTGACGGTCAAATCCCACAGAAAGACTTTTCCGACGGCGGCGTTTGACGCGCTGGCGATGATGAGTTCGGACTTGCCATCACCATCGATATCCGCAAGGATCGCGCCATTGTCGAATGACGCGTACTCGCCGTTGTATGACGGACGACTGTCCCCCGGAAAGAACGTTGCGGTCCGTTGCGCGCCGGTGGGGCCATCCAGCACAGCGGTCTCCCAACCGGTGTTGACCAGTACATCGGCAATCCCGTCGCCCGTGAAGTCGGCAATCACGGGCGGGCCCGGGCGCTCGTTCTTGCCCTGGAAGTTGAAAACCGGAACGTCCCATACGGCGGAGCCGTCATGGTGCCAGGCGTAGGCCCGGTTGTCATACGACGTCACCACAACCTCGAGTTTGCCATCACCGTCGATGTCGCCCAGTGCCGGTCGCCGGCAGACGCAGTTGCCCGTATCGCGCGACCAGAGAAGATTGCCGTTGCGGTCCAGCACATAGACCTTGCGCCCCGCCGCGATCGCGCCGGCGTTGGTGAAGTACTCTCCGCCGCCGTGGACGATCTCCAGATTGCCGTCTCCATCTAGGTCGGCGATAACGGGCGAAGAGAAGATCGTCTGTGAAATGAAGCGCGTCCACAGACGCGTGCCGTCCGCGCGAAAGGCGATCAGGGTGCCGCCGTCCGGGGTGTTATAAGGCGGGCCTTCGAGGTGCGCATCAACACTAAAAACCGCTTCGAGGAACCCATCTCCATCGAGGTCGGCCACGGCGGGCGACGTCCATGATGTGTCCCGCACAAATACAGGCCAGCCGGGCAGCATTGCGCCGTCGTTGCGCATGGCATATACCCGATGGTCGAAACTGCTCCACAGGATCTCGAGCTGTCCATCGTTGTCCAGATCGGCCAACGCGGGTGTGGCGACGACCCCGTCCAGGTAGCCATCGGGGCCGGTGTCGCCGGTGAAGTCGTAGCTGCGCCGCACGAGCCTGGTCTGGCCCGTAGCGCCATCCAGAATGACGACGCCTCCTTGACGCTGCAGGGCGAAGACCTCGCCGACTGGAACGACGACCTCGACACTGCCATCGCCATCCAGATCGCCGATTGCGACGGCATCGCGAATTGATGTCGCCCCGCCCAGATCGGTCGCCGTGTCGTGCATCCACATCACCGCCAGGCGCGATCCCGTGCCTGTATATCGAACCGCAAACACCTTGCCATCCGTGGTGCCGACAACAATCTCCTTCGATCCGTTGCCGTCGAGATCGGCCAGAACCGGTGTGCTGAATCGCACGATGCCGCTGCCCGTCAGGGTTGCCGAACCCTGGGCGGTAATCGGGTCGGCTCGAACGGGTTGCGGACTAAGCAGGCTGGCCAGTATGGCCGTCATCGCGGCGAGGCGTTGCGCGAATGCGGTCCAGCGTAGCCCTGAAGAAGCTGATGTAGTTTCGAGTAACGTCATTCCAGTCATATTTCTCCGTCACATAACCCCTCCCGTTTTGGCCAAGCGACACGCGCAACGCCTCGTTGGATCGCAGCAGACGCAGCGATTCAATGAACTCGTCACGATCCGTATAGTACAGGCCGCCGTTGCTACGCTGGCATTGGCCCGCCAGCACATCACAGCGCCCGTTTACGAGCACGGGCACCCCCAGTGCCCATGACTCCAGAGTCACCAGCGAAAGGCTCTCGAACGGCGACGGCAGTACGAGCGCCCTGGCTTTCGCCAGCCAGGCAAAGCGTTCCTCCTTCATGAAACCGATTTTGATGATGTCCGGCCCTTCCGGCACCGGCATCGCTTGCGTGCCGATCAAGACCAACTTCAGGTCGTCCAACGTTGTGCGTTTGTATTCGGCGAAATGATCGAACAAGTCTCCGCAACCCTTGTTGATGTCAATCCGTCCAAGATACAGAATGAAGTCCTCGTCGAGGACGGGTGTTGGCGGCGGCTGGGGCGCCTCGACCCCGACCCCCAGGACGGCGCCCGGGATGTAGTCGTTGGCAAACGTCCTGCGGACGAACGCATCCTCTTCGGGCGAGTTGAAGATGAACCCGCGCGGCAATCGAAAGATGCTCTGGAAGAGATCGAGATATATGGGAGGCTCGTCGTGGGCGGTGGGGAACAGGATGGTCTTGTGAGCCACCAGCGGCAGACACTGCCAGGTCGACGCGTACAGGTAGGTAAAAAACAGGAACAGGTCGTAGTCGTCCTGATGGTCGCGGACAAAATCCACCAGGTCGGGCGCATCAGGACCCTGCAATGCCATCCAACGCGTTTCCTCGTAGACGTTGCGCTGGCTGGCAAACATCTCGTTCTGGAAGCGCCCAAACGCCTCAACATCCCGGGGTTGGCGCACGGCGAAGCGCCGCACCAGCACACCGTTGAGCTTCTCAATGCCGGGCGCGTACACGTTTTCCCAGGTGAGGTAGTCGGTGGCGCAGGTGGTGATGACCTCGACCTGGACATAGGGCGAGACGGCTTCGGCGATCTGCCGGGCTTCGAGCTCGGCGCCGCCGTTGACCTCCGGGCCGTATCTTTGGACGACAAACGCGATCTTCATGGCTGAACCTGGATGATCATATCCTGCAGGCCGACTCGATGCAGGCGAGAACCTGCTCGCGCGCGAGGGCCGGTTCGAATGCGGCGAGCCGCGCGCGCTGGCGCGCGATGACCGTTTCCCGCAGCCCCAGATTTGTCGCTAATTCATGCGCCATCTCGGCGACTGCGGCGTGCTCCTTGCGCTTGAAGAGGATCCCGGCGTCGCCCAGCGTATATGGCACCGACGTGCTGGCGTAGGCGAGCACAGGCAGGTCAAACGCCATCGCTTCGACGAGCGGGATGCAGAATCCCTCGTGTTCGCTCATGCACACGTACGCATCCGCCATCCGGTAGAAAGCGGCCAGGCCGTCGTCGGGCCAATGACCGCAGAAGGCCACCGCGCCATCAAGACCCAGATCGGTCACCAGACGATATAACCCGGCCACATACGGATCATTGCGGTCGCCCGTGCCGACCAGCAATAGGACGGAGTGCGGCTCTATCCAAACATGATAGTGATAGAACGCCCGGATGATGTCGTCGATGCGCTTGTTCGGCGCCAGCCGTCCGACGTGAAGCCAGGTCTTGGTATCCTTCCTGGCATAGCGATCCCGGGCGCGTATTGCGGCTGGGCCGTTTGCGTTGGCTGTCCGGAGGTCGCGGCCGATGATATATGGCGCCACGCCAAGCACCTCAAAACCAAGCCCTTGCAACTCCAGCCGGTTGAACTCGGAACCGGCAATCGCCGCCCGCCGCCCGGCCAGCGCCTTAAGGTCGATACGGGCCTCGCGTAATTGATTGGCAAACTCCGCGTTTGTGGCGTGGAAGAACCGGGCTGGGGTGATGTTGTGATACATCAACACGACCCGGTCCGTCAGCCCCAGCGCATAGGCATTCGAGGGTCCCCCAATACTGTAGTGCAGGAGCAGGAGATTGTCTCGCCCGCTGACCTGGCTGTACGCGTCATAGCGGCGGCATTCGCTCGCCAGATCCGGGTGCCAGCGCTCCGCAAAGATCTCGCTGACATGGCCGGCATCGCGCAACAACCCACGAATCGCCAGGACCTGGTTGCCGATGGCGTCGCCGACGGTCAGCGTGGGAAGCATTTGGTGGATCTTCATGCCGCATCGCCGCGAATTAGAGGTCGCGCCGGTTCTCCAGGTCTCCCCGCAAGCGGTCAACATCGGACTGCAGGACATCGATCCTGCGGTGGGCATCCTCGAGCGCCGCCAGCAGGCCCGCGAGCGCGTCTGAATGCGAGCGATTCACGACCGCCTGCTTGCCTGCCAAAAGGTTCGTGTAATAGACCGACAAACGGTGAAACACCGTCCGCACCCGCCGGATAAGGCTGTAGCCCGGCAGTCCGTAGCCGATCAGCGACACGGGGACAAAGATGCTGTCCGCGTTTTGGCGCGTTCGCGCCACGTCCTGTCCGACCGCCAACAGTTGCGCCCGGTTGCTTAGCGCGCCGGCGGCCTGCGCGGCGGGCGCCAGAACAAGATCATGTCCTTCTGCGAGACTTTCGTAGTCGAGTCCGCGCGATGCGGCCAGCGCCCGCCGTGCCGCAATCCGTTCGCGGATGCGCGCCATTATCTCCTCAGCGTTGATCTCGGTGTCGCGGAATTCAAACACGTCTTCCATGGGTCACTCTTCCTCTATTTTGTGGACGGCACGTGTGCTGGGGTGGGTCATGGTCTTGATGATGCGTCCCGCGTCCGGGTCGTGGTTGCAGGCTCGAGAAGCCTCCGCAGCGCGCGCTCCATGGCCATATGCGCGGCGTCGAGCGAAAATCCGCTCAACCGCGCGCGTTGTTTGACGATGACCCGTTGTCGCAACGCGTCGTCTTGAGCCAGCACATCCGCGATCTCGCTGATGGCGTCCGGTCGCGGCTGGTTGACCAGGATGCCAGCATCACCCATTGTCATCGCGACGCCTGTGGCGTTGAGGGCCACCACTGGCACATTGAAGCTCATGGCCTCCAAAACCGGGGCGCCAAAGCCCTCGTGTTCGCTCAGACATACAAAAAGGCTGGCCAATTCGAAGTAGGCGCCCAATACAGCGTCGGGCACATGGCCGGCGAAGACGACGCTGTCACTCAAGTCCAGCCGCGTCACAAGTGCCCGGCATTCGTCGGCATATCCAGGCGCGGCATCCGTTCCTACCAGGAGCAGGCGCGAGTTCGGATTCACCAAACAGTGGTGATAGTTGAACGCCCGAATGACGTTGTCCTGGCGTTTGTTCGGTGAGAGCCTGCCGACAAACAACCAGTTTTCGCGGCCGTCCGCATACGCTGCATAGATTGAAGCGGCTTGCGCGCGGTCCAGGTCGCGGCTCAGGCGGGTCGGGTTGATGAACAGCGGCAGAATATCAACCCGGGCATACCCCACCTCGAGCATTTCGAGCCGGTTGTACTCAGAAACGGCGAGCGCATACGGCGCGCCGCTGTGCCGGCGGAGCTGCTCTCGTCCCTCCACCAACGCCTGGGCCAGGCCAGGGTCGTAGGGCTGATAGTACCTGGCCGGGGTGATGTTGTGATAGTAGGGGACCACCCGATCCTTCAATTGCAGCGCCAGGTCGGCCACCGGCGTGCCGACGCAGTGCTGCAGGATAACGACATTCTCAGGGTGGCTCCGGTATTTCTCGGGCCTGTCGCAGAACGCGGCGTAGCGCGGATCCCAGGTGGGCGCATACACCTTCGAGCGGAAACCGCGGGACGCGAGCCAATCTCGCATGGCCACGATTTGGTTGCCGACCGCATCCCCATAGAGCACGATCGGCGCGAACTGGTGGATTTCGATCATGGTCTGCGGCGTCCGTGTTTGAGCAGGCGCATGAACCGCATGAAACGCCCACGCTCATACCCCATCACCAACGCCTGCAGCCGCGAGATTTCTTCGTCGCGCCAGTCGTGTTGCGCCGCAGCCGGGGCCGGTGTCGTCGCCGTCGGCGAATCGAAGCTGAAGGGAGGCCCGTCGACATCCGATTCGCCAGGCCCGGTTCTCCGCGCCGCAACCAGTTGCAGATTGCCGCGTTGGGCGGGATGGCGCGCCAGAACCGACGTCCGCAGCGGCTCGCTGTCCCAGCAATCGGAGTAGGCGGCGTGGGCGATGCGCCCGCCCGCTTCGCGGGTGAACTGAACCAGTTCCGGGAGCGAATACTCTCGATAGTGGTGATGGGCGTCCGCGTTCTCGCCGGATTTCGGGAAGATGGATTGGGGGTTCTCCCGCCGCGCAATTTTGCCCAGGGTGTGAATCGAGAAGAAATTCGGCGTGGTCAGGTAGAGGTGACCTTCCGCGGCCAAAAGGCCGAGCAGGCTGCCGATGAATTCGACCGGATTGACGGGGAGGTGTTCAATCACCTCCGTGCAGACAACGAAGTCGAACGTGCCCAGCGGGGGCGAGCCGAAGGCTGGCGACAGGCGCTGCGCAATCAAGTCCGCCTCGTAGTGCCGATCGGCTCCGCATTCGTTCAGACAATACTCGGCGGATGCCCCAAACATCCGCATCGGCCTGTCCACCGTGGTCAGCGTGATCTCCGGAAAAAGCCTGCGATAGAACGGGGTGAAGGCCGCCACGCCGACCTCGAGCACTTTGGGCTGGTCGTGCCTTGCCAGCCAGTCCGCCATTGCACCGAAGAGCTCCTCGTATCGATCCTTGTGATACGAAAAGTACTTGAGTTCGACATCACTCCGCGGCGTTCCATGGACATAGCGCTGCCAAAGGTCGCGGTATTCCTGCGCGTCAAAGGCCTTCATCTTATTCGTCAGCTCCTCGCTCCCGCATAATGCTTCGAATCAGATCGTTCTCATGCCGGGTGGCCTCCTGAAACAGCGCGTCGTAACGCGCTTGCTGCGAGGCCAAACTGTCGGAGACTGAGTTCAGGCCCGAGTTCACCTGTGTGGTCAACGCGCGAACGGATTGGGCGGCCTCGGTTTGGTGGCTTGCGAGCGCCTCCCCAACTGCGCGGGAAGTTTCGGCGAGCGAAGCGCGCAAAGCGGCGCTATCGGCGGCTTGGGTTGCCCCCTGCATAGCCAGGGCGTCGGCCAATTGCGCGGTCTGCCGATTGACCGCGTCGACCAGTTTTCGAAGCGCGCCCGCCTGATCGGCGCGTTCATGGTCGATGCGGGTGAGCCCGGCCGCAAGTCCGGCCAACGCGCCCGCCAATTTCTGATTGACCTCACTCTGCTGACGCGTAACGTATTGCAGCGCCCACCGCCCACTCATGGCGTGCCAGGCCCGGCGAAACCCGGAAATGAGGCTGCCCAGCACGGGAACACGCGAGATGAACTCATACTCGCGCAGACGCAGTCCGGGTTCCAGCGCCGCCAATTCCTGGTCTGTCGTCCTGCCAGGCGCGGCCGCGGGTTGCTCCTGCATCACTGGGGGCAGTATGGGTTCAAGGTTCAGGCGGGGCGCCACTGGCGGCGATGCCGCCTCGTCTACGACGGGCCGGCGGGTTGTCACAGAGGCCAGGTCGCCTTCCGGAGGCATTGGAATGGGTTGCGCCGTTGGCGTGATCTGCAGGAAGTCGAGGGCGCGCTTCAGCCCTGATTCGCGCGCATCCAGCAGGCGCTGGGTGACCTCCGCCCAAATCGTTTCGCTGGCGCGCATGTTTGGCATGCCGGCATAGATGAGATCGCGCGCGAATGTCGCCGCGGTGAGGTTTGCCAGATGTTTCAGATAGGCGCGCGAGCGCGCCAGCACATCATCGAGCGATCCGCTCTCCGCGCTGGCCTCTTGCTCGCCCTGGGCAAAGGCCAGCAGCTCCTCCGGCGGCCAATGCCGCAGCGCAAACCCGGTCCGGCCGGTGTGAAAATACAACTGTTGCCGGTAACTTGACTTCGGGATCGATGAGCCCTCAAAATGGGTCAGCCACGCCCCGGGCCAGTACCACACGCCCAGACCGGCC